>CALKMX010000070.1 GCA_938091675.1 uncultured Opitutales bacterium | reverse complement strand
AGCATCTCCAGGGACTTCTGAGATTTGGCACGGGCAATCTTCCGCTTGCTCCCCCAAATTTGCGGAGCTAATTTGGTTAAGAAATTAAATGAATGCATTTTTAAAAATCGGACTGCCTTGGGCAGTTTCGCTCGGAGCAGTCTTTGTTCTTGGGCTGTACTTAGGGTCCAAGAATGCCACTATCTCTACACCACCTATCGAACCGACTGCTGAAAAAACAAATGCTGAGAAGAGAAAAATTCCTGCAAAAATTACCATCAGCTCCGCTAAGCTGAAAGAGGCAATCCCCAACCAGGGATCTCCTGTAGCCAATCCCGCAATGCCCCCCAACCTTCAACGCATTATGCAGGGGGGAGATATTGTAGAAAGGCTTGGCTCATACCTAGATGCAGTCCGGTCGATGGATAAGTCCAATGTCAAACAAGTCATCCAGGCATTTGAAGAACTACCAAGCGGATATGGCAGGCACCTGGAAATGAAACTATTGATGAGAAGCTGGGCAAACTTCGACCCAGAGGGAGCCCTGGAATATGCGTCCACTTCCCTCGATGCAAAAAGTGAACGAAGGTTTGGAATATCCGAAGCACTAGCAGGATGGGCGGTCAAAGATGAAAAATCCGCTCTTGCCTGGGCACAAGATAACCACTCCGGACCCGACCCTAGCGATAATCCATTGCTCGTTGGGATTGTGAAAGGACTAATGGAAATTGACATCGAAGCGGCCAACCGAATGTTTTTGGCCTTACCCAAAGGGTCTGCCCGGTGGCAATCCTCCAGCCTATTGGCGGAAAAATATGCCCAAATGGGCCCTCTTGAAGGAATTAAATGGGCAGATAATTACCCTTCGGATGATCCAAGAATAAGGGAAACACTGTTGGGGCAAATGGGGGCACGGCTTGCCCGGCAGGATTTGGAAGCAACCGCAAACTGGGCGAAGTCGATGAGTGATGAAGCTGGTGCGTACCGAGTACTCGAAAATTTAATCCATCAGTGGGCGAGCCAGGATCCGCATTCGGCATCATCATGGATAAATGATTTACCCGACCCCAAAAAGAAATCGCACGCGATGAAAGAGCTTTCCGGCAGATGGGCCGTGGTCGACCCAGCAGCCACTGCCGATTGGCTTAATTCGCAGCCTCCATCTATTCAGGTAGATCCTGCCATTGCCACTTTTGTATCCCGAATACAGGGGATTGATCCCCAAGGCGCGGTGGGCTGGGCGTCTTCCATATCTGATCCCGGCTTAAAGGAAGAATCTTTGAGAAAGTCGTTGAACGCCTGGAAACAGACCGATCCGGAAAAAGCGAAACAATGGATTCAGGAAAACGGGATGAACCCAGATGAATTTTGAATAAAAAACATTTTCATCCCAGGTTCTCGATGATCGAAACGATTGGCAGAAACAAAGCAATCACGATAAATCCTACCACAACCGCAAGAAACACAATCATGACAGGTTCGATCAGCGAGGTGACTCCCGCCACCGCGTTATCCACATCCTCATCGTAATTATCGGCAATCCGGGTGAGCATATCGGGCAGTTCTCCGGTTTCTTCCCCAATCTCCACCATGCTGGTAACCATACTCGGGAAGACCGGCTCCCTATCCATCTGTACAGCCATAGACTCGCCATCGCGCACCGCGTTGTGAATATTGGACATGGCTTTGACAAAAAATACATTGGTTAAGGTATCCCCGGTAATTTGCAGGGCTTGGAGGATAGGAACGCCACTGCTTAACAATGTCCCAAATGTTCTGGTTATGCGGGAAACATTTGATTTGCTTACCACATCTTTGACCACAGGCACATGCAAGCCCAACCAATCAAATCCTTTGGCACCCTGCTTGGTTTTCTTAAGGAGGATTACCCCAACGATAAGACCCGCCATTCCTCCCAGAACTAAAATGGGGCTGGACGCAAATAAATCACTGATATTGACCACAATTTGAGTAGGCCCTGGGAGGGGTGCCCCCCTAAGCATTTGCTCGAAAATAGACTCAAACTGGGGAACTACGACCATCATCAGCAAGGTGACAATCGCTACTGCCACAAACATGATCACGCTCGGATAGATCATCGCAGATTTGACCTTCTTAATAGTGCGTATTGATTTTTCCTGAAACTGGGCAAGCCGGTTAAGGACAAGATCCAGCACCCCACCGGCCTCCCCTGCCCTGACCATATTGACATAAAGTTTGTCAAAAGTTTTAGGGTACATGGCCAGTCCGTCAGAAAGGGTGCCACCGGAAGAAACTTTTTCCGCAACTGATTCGAGCATCGCCTTGAACTTTGGCTTCTTTTCCTGCTGCTTGATCATAACTTCCAAGCTTCTAAGTAAGGGCAGACCAGCTTGGATAAGGGTGGACATTTGCCGGGTAAATACCGAGACATCCTCATTAGTCGGGCCACCCCCTATTTGAATATCCAGGAAACTGGCTTTCTTTTTTTTCTTTTTCGCTTTCTTGCCCGGATTTGCTTTCGTTGCTGCGGGACTGGCCTGAGCCTCACTCCCAGAAAGATTCATGGCCGGTACGCCCGCCTGGACAGGAGCACCTTGAGGAGATAAGGAGACGGGGGTCAGATTGTACTGGGCAAGTATATTTCGGGCATCGTTTTCATCTGCTGCCTCAAAGGTGCCATCAACGGAATTCCCGGACGGGTCGGTAGCTACATATTCAAAAATTGCCATAAACAGGTGAGAATACTGAATCTGAAGATAAATCAGGTATATTTCAAGACTTCCTCGACGGTAGTTTCTCCATCAAAGATTGACCGTAACCCATCCTCACGCAGGGTGCGCATGCCCTGCTCAATCGCTTTTTGTTTAAGCACAAGAGTGGCCGCCCCTGAGTTGATCAATTCACGAAAAGAATCTCCCACCTTGATCATTTCAAACAGCCCGGTGCGGCTGCGGTAACCACTATTGCTGCATGCATCACAACCTGAACCGAAATAAAACTTTCTGTCTCCCAGATCCTTTCGTAAAAGACCAAGGTTTTGCAGCATATCATTTTTAGGAACAAATTCCTGCTTGCAGCTGGAACAAATTTTCCTGACCAAGCGCTGGGCAAGTATAAATTCGAGCGAGGCGGATAGCAGGAAAGGCTCCAAGCCCATATCGACCAAACGGGTAATGGCACCGGGTGCATCATTGGTGTGCAATGTGCTGAGCACAACATGCCCAGTCAGGGAAGCCTGAACCGCGATCCTTGCTGTCTCGATATCGCGGATTTCCCCGACCATAATTTTGTCCGGATCCTGACGCAGGAAGGCACGCAGGGCACGGGCAAAGTCCAGCCCCACCTGGTGGTTAACCGGCACCTGCATAATACCCTCGATTTCATATTCCACCGGGTCTTCTGCGGTAAGGATCTTGGTTTCGATTTCATTCACCTCCCGCAGGGCACTGTAAAGGGTGGTGGTTTTACCAGAGCCGGTTGGTCCGGTAACAATAAAAATTCCATTCGGTCTGCGGACTGCACCGCGTATGCCACTCTTGACATTTTCCGGAAGGCCAAGGTTGTCCAGATCCAAATTGACTGCCGATTTGTCCAGCACCCGCAAAACCACACTCTCCCCAAATTGGGTGGGCAAAGTCGAGACCCGTAAATCCACTGCCCTTCCCTCGATAGTCATTTTGATACGCCCATCCTGAGGAATGCGATGTTCGGCAATATTGAGCTCAGAAATTACTTTGATTCGGGATATTACCGGCAAGGCCAGGCTTTTGGGCGGGGGCGACATTTCATAAAGAGCCCCATCCACCCGGTAACGAATACGGAACTCATTTTCGAATGGCTCGAAATGAATATCCGATGCCTGAGCCCGGATGGCTTGCTGAATAACCAGATTCACAAACCTTATGATGGGGGTCTCGTTGGCCGCATCCACCAGATCGCCCTCCTTGGTTTCATCAAGGTTCTCAAATTGATCAAGGCCGACATCGCCCAGGAAATCATTCATGGATGACTGTTCCGCACCGTAGTAATGATCGAGCAGCGAGGAAACGGTTTGGGGATCACAAACAATAATGTGAATCTCCAGGTTGAGGGCAAAGGTCAGATCATCCACAATGGATGAATTAAAGGGATCCAGGGCCAGCAAATGAACCCCATCATCGGAGAGATACAAGGGGACCACCCCATACTGACGGGCAGTTTCATGCGGGATCACGCCCAAGACATCGGCCTCTATTTCGCCAACCTCGCCCACCTGTAGTTCATATCCAAGGTATTGGGAGATTAGGGTAATTAGGTCCTCCCGGCCAACAATACCTGCCTGAATAACCGCCTCGGCAAAGGAGCGTTTGCCCTCAATCACATCCTGGTCATACAACTCGTCTAACCCGTGCTGGGAAACCCCTTCGACTTCCCGGAAGAGATCGCGGATTTCAGAATTATTGTCGAGGTAAAGCATCTCCAGGTTATTCCTCGTCGGTGGTTACCATCAATACCTCGTCCAAGGTTGTGATCCCTGCCAGCACTTTGCGGAATCCATCGTTGCGCATCGAACGCATGCCCATCTCCCTGGCCTTACTACGAAGCTCTACAATGCTGACATTGTTGTAGATCATCTCCTCAATCTCTTGGTTGACCACGAAAATTTCAAAGACTCCCTTCCTGCCCCGATACCCTTTGTCGCCACAGCTTGGGCATCCTGCACCTTTCATAAAACTAGCTCCCGCCGCCTGCTCCTCGTTGATTCCCAATACAGCCAATTCGGCGGAGGTGGGCTGATAAGGCCCTTTGCATTTTTGACAAATTGCCCGAACCAGTCGCTGGGCAAGAGCTGCACGCAAGGATGCGGAAACCAAAAAGGGTTTTACGCCCATATCAACCAGACGGGAAACGGCACTAGGAGCATCATTGGTGTGCAAAGTGCTAAAAACCATATGACCGGTCAACGAGGCGTTGATGGCAATTTCTGCCGTTTCCAAATCTCGGATTTCCCCGACCATTACAATGTTAGGTGCCTGCCGGAGCATTGCCCGAAGGGCGGCCGAAAAAGTCATCCCCACCTCTGTCCTTACCTGTACCTGGTTAATCCCGGGGACTTCGTATTCTACGGGATCCTCCACAGTGATAATCTTGCGGTCCGGTTGGTTAATTGCATTGAGCGCGGAGTAAAGGGTGGTTGATTTCCCCGACCCGGTTGGACCGGTAACCAGAAAAATGCCATCCGGCATATTGATCACTTTTTCAAAAACAGTCTGGTCATCCGAAAAGAAGCCGAGCTGGGGCAGACCGAGGCTTAGGCTCTCTTTATCCAAAATACGCATAACAATGCTTTCGCCGTGAACCGTGGGCAAAGTCGATACTCGCAAGTCGATCACCTTCTTTCCCACCTTTACATTGATACGACCATCCAAGGGCACACGCTTCTCCGCCAAGCTTACATTGGCCATGAGTTTCGTACGGGAAAGAATAGAAGGCTGTAACCGTTTTGGCGGATCCTGCTGTTCGATTAATTTCCCATCGATCCGAAAACGGATACGGAATTTTTTCTCCAACGGTTCCATGTGAATATCGGACGCACGTTTCTCCAGAGCATCCTTGATCACAGAGTGCACAAACTTAATGATGGGTGCGTCTTCTTCGCTTACATCCTCGGGGCGGACGCTGTCTTCTATCTCAATATCCCCCTGGCTCAGACCCTCGATAAAATCTTTTTCTTTTTCCTGATCGTTCAAACCATAAAGCTGGTTGATCGCTTCAAGAATATCTCCACGGTAGGCAATTCTTGGATTCACCGGTTTACCGAGCAAATGCCCCAGGTTATCGATCGCATCCTGATCCAGTGGATTCCCCAAAACAATATCCACCGAAGAACCATCCGTGCCCAGCGGTATCGCCTCGTACAACCGGGCATGTTCACTACTCAAAAGACCCTGAACTTCAGGAGTCAGGCTGATCATGGAAAGATCAACCGTATCCATACTTAATTCAGCACCCAAAAAAGCAACCACCTCTTCGGTGGAAAGCTGGAGCTTATTGAGGATCAGGTTAAAACAGTCCAGGCCTTCATCACCCGAAGATTCTCCAGCTCCAAAACTTTTGGCTTCGGCAAGACACTGGTCAATGACTTCCTGAGTGATCAGCCCCTGATCTTTAAAGGCTTCGGCAAGAAATTCTTCCGTAGCATTCATCAGGATCAAGATATGGAATTAATTTTGAGGATTATCTGCCCAGCCCCATAAGGAATTCCGGATTGTTCTTCGTCTTCTTGACCCGTAGGATGAACATTTCCATGGCCTCTGCCGGAGGCACGCCTTTCATCGAACGGCGCAGGGCGTAGATTTTGCTAAGTTCATCTGGGTGGTACAGCAACTCCTCCTTGCGGGTTCCGCTTTTTTCAAAATCCAGGGCGGGGAAAATCCTTTTGTTGGATAGCTCCCGGTCCAGGTGCAATTCCATGTTTCCGGTGCCCTTAAACTCCTCAAAAATCACCTCGTCCATTTTACTGCCTGTCTCGACCAGAGCGGTACCAAGGATGGTCAGGCTTCCACCGCCCTCAATGTTGCGGGCGGAGCCAAAAAATCTTTTGGGGCGCTGCAATGCGGTGGCCTCCACCCCGCCACTGAGAATTTTCCCACTGCTTGGCATTGTGGTGTTGTACGCACGGGCCAACCGCGTGATGGAATCGAGCAGGATGACCACATGTTGCTTATGCTCAACCATTCTGCGTGCCTTCTCGATCACTATTTCTGCCGCATGGACATGGCTCTCCGCACTCTCATCAAAGGTAGATGCAATTACTTCCGCATCTGGCACCTGCCGCCTGAAGTCAGTCACCTCTTCCGGACGCTCATCCACCAGAAGAACGATCAGGTGGGCATCGGGATTGTTTTTTCTCAGTGCCCGGGCAATTCCCTGTTGCAGCACGGTCTTTCCTGTCCTGGGAGGGGCAACAATTAAACCGCGCTGACCAAATCCGACCGGGGAAACAAGATCGACCACCCGCATCGCTACATTGTCCCACTCCACCTCCTGATGGGTTTCCAAATACATTCTTCGTAATGGGTAATATGGGGTAAGCTCAGTAAAAGGAGTAACCCTGATTGCTTCCTCCGGCGCAAGCCCCATCACCTCGTCGACCTGCAAAAGAACCGGACAGGTGGAATCCTCCATTTTTGCCCGGATGATTCCTTTAACGGAGTGACCGGTTTTGAGACCATATCTACGCACCAATCTTTCAGGTACAAAGACCGACTGAGACTTAATCCGGTAGTCCTCCTTTTGCTGGAGGATAAATCCGTGCCCATCCTCCATGACCTGAATAATTCCGGACAAAGAGACTGGAGTCTCAAATTTGAGAGCGTGCTCCAGCAAGGCGTCGATTAATTCCTCCCGCAAAGGAGCCGCCGGAAGTTCTGCCTCTAATTCAAATTGGCCAACCTTTTCAGTAAGGTCTAACAAATTAAGGGATAAGAGCTCATCCAAATGAATGCAGTCCTTTCCCGAATTAACCAATGGTTGAAGTAACTGGTTAATCTCCTCATCACTTTTTAATGATTCTGCCTCAAGCAATTGCCCAACATCCAGAGGTTTTGCCTCGGTCTCCTCATAGGGTAACCTTCTGGGTGATTTAAACTTTTGTTTTCTACGGAGCTTCTTTTTTTCCTGCCAGGTCATCTTTTTTTGGCCCGGACCCTGTCCTTGTCCTTGGCCATGGGGATGTCCACCCTGCGGTTTGGGCGTGTGGTTCCTCTGCGATTCGGGTGCAGCGGGAGCTTTTACATGACTCGAATCTTTGGGCCCGGAATGATCCGTTTGGGTGTCTGGCTGTTTTGCCTGATCCACCGTTTCAACTGCTGGGGAGTCCGGCTCTTCTGGCCTTGGTCTCTCCTCCTCAGGTTCATTTCCATCTGTACTGAAAAAGAGCTGCCGGTCTGAAATTTCCTCTTTTTTTTCATTTTCCGGATTAGGCAGGACTGCATCTTCTGGGGCATGATCAGTAGCCGGTTCTTCCGGAGTGGCTTCCTCCGGGGTTTCCAGAGGCGGCTTGGTTTTTTTGGTACGGGTGGTTTTTTTAACTGGCATGGGTTGTTGAGTTAAAGTGTTTTCTTATTTGGAAAGGATTCTATCCAGCCCCTCCACTTGATGATTCAAAAATTTCAAGGAACCAGCTCCCCACAATACATAATCAGCTTGGCTTACTTTTTGAAAGATTGATAGCTGGCTATCAACCCGTGCCGTTGACTCGTCGATGGAGAGTCCTCGTGCTTTCAGTCTTGTCATAATCGTGGGAATGGGGGCAAATGCGGAAAGGGTGCAGGTGAAGTGATTTTGCAGATTATTTTCAAACAAAAGAGGGAGTTCAACCATGCACTTGGAGGAAGGACAGGATTGAACGAAAGAAATCCATTTGGAACGGATAATGGGGTGAAGAAGTTCTTCAAGCCATCTCCTTTCCAATTCCTCTGCAAAGACTATTCGAGCAATAGCGGCTTTGTCAATGCTTCCGCAACTTTTTAAAAGATCCTTCCCCCAACGATTGGTGATTTCCCCTTGGACCCTTTTGTCAGATGCCAAAATGTCTCCTGCCAAAAAATCAGCAGACATGACCGACCATCCCAGCTCGTTAAACTTGGTCAAAGCACTGGATTTACCCGAGGCGATCCCGCCGGTTAGGCCCACCATCATTTTTCCTGTTCTAAGGCTCATTCGGATTTAAATTGTTTCCATCTTCCAGATACAAGCAAGGATGTAAATAAGCAGAATTTCGACTATCGTCTTGCCAGTTATCTTTGCTGGATCATAATGCATCTTTCCTTTGCTGGTAGGGTATCCAAGTGGCTAAAGGATGCGGACTGTAAATCCGCCCGCTTCGTGCGTTCGTCGGTTCGAATCCGACCCCTACCACCACCTACCTTCTGACCATTACGCTTTTCTCAACTTGAAAGAAAAAAAATCAGCAAAGAGATGGGGGGCTATCATCGCGGGGGGAATCATTTTGTTTTTTTACAAGACATGTTCCGGGCAGTTGCCCCCTGTCCAATTTTAATGAAGTCAGGAACCCTCACTTGCTCAATTCTCTACGGGGGTATCCTCGGGGTTGGGCTTTCTTATCTCTTGGCACACTACTTCAGCTCCTCCCTTTTTATCCATTACCACGACTGGTCGGGATGGAGATCGATCACGGGGGACTCGCCAAACCGCATCACCCACAGCCTGGAAAAAATTTCCTGGGCACTGATCTTTTGTTCCGCTTGGTGGATGATATGGCGGCTGGACATTTTCATCTCCAATACCGCACAAAAAAGTAGCCAGGCTGAAGCAGAAAAAAACAATGAGCCTGCCCCATCCACCGACTTCAATGGTGAAAACTTTGATGGCCCTCTAAAGTCTGAAAACTTCATCCCGGAAGATGATGACGAAGAAACCATTGAAAATGAAGAAGAAGTGGAGGCGAACACGGGGGAAGCAAAAAAGGTAATCTTCCCAACTATTGAAGAACTCGAGATGGCTAAGGTACTGGGCCTGCCCAAAGAAGATTTGGAGGATTTTTCAAAAATCAAAACGACTTACCGGACTACTATAGCCCAGTATCACCCAGATAAGGTTTCTGCCCTGGGAACTGAAATTCGGGATGTTGCAGAAAAAAAAGCAAAAGAAATTAACCAAGCCTATGAATTTTTCCGGAAAAAATTTAAGAACCAATAAACGAAATCATTTCCATACTACGCTAAATCCTTAATTTCTTGATGGCAGAGCCCATAATGTTAATAAACGAATCTTTTTTATCATGACACAAGCAACCACACATGAATTCAAAGCTGAGACCAAACAGGTCTTGGACATCGTCGTTAATTCCCTCTACAAAGATAAAGAAATCTTTGTCCGCGAGCTCATTTCCAACGCCTCCGATGCTCTTGAGAAATTACGCCGCACTCAATTGACCGAGAAAAATATTCTGGACGAAAACCTGGCCCTGGAAATTAACCTCAGTACCGATGACTCGGCCAAACAGCTGATCATTCAGGATTTTGGAATCGGGATGACCGAGGAAGAACTAGTAACAAACCTTGGGACCATTGCCCATTCCGGCTCCAAGGAATTCCTGGAGGCACTCAAAAGTGACGGAGAAAAAAATGATGCCTTGATCGGCAAGTTTGGGGTGGGATTTTACAGTGTGTTCATGGTGTCCGACTCAGTAAAAGTATATACCCGCACATGGAAACAGGAAGGGGAAGGCTTTTGTTGGGACAGCGATGGCAATGGTGGTTATACCATTGAAAAGGCAGACGGCCAACGGCGCGGAACCAAGATTGTCATTCAGTTAAAGGACGAGTTTGATGAATTTGCCAAAGAGGACAGGATCAAAGATATCGTAAAGAAGTATTCCGCCTTTGTGCAGTTCCCGGTCTCCCTGAACGGGGAAAAGGTCAACACTGTGGATGCAATCTGGTTAAGGTCAAAAGCAGAAATAAAAGACGAAGAGTACGAGGAATTTTACAAATTTCAGGCCAATGATTACGAAGGCCCCCTCATGCGTCTCCACTTTAGTGCTGATGCTCCCCTGGAAATAAATTCCCTCCTGTTTGTTCCCAAAAGAAACATGGAAAAGATGGGGATGTTCCGCAATGAAAACAAGGTGGCTCTCCATTGCAGGAAGGTCCTTATTGATGCCGAACCTAAAAGCCTCTTCCCTGAATGGTTAAGGTTTTTACGGGGCGTGGTCGACAGTTCTGATATCCCCTTAAATGTTTCCCGTGAAACCATGCAGGACAGTGAATTACTCCGTAAGCTTGGACAGGTGCTCACCAAAAGATTCATCAAGTTCCTTAACGAACAGGCAAAAAAGGAAGAAGCGACTTACCTGGAGTTCTGGCAAGAATTTGGGGCACTTATTAAAGAAGGGGTTGCCACGGATTTCACCTACAAGGATGACCTGGCTAAATTGCTTCGTTTTCAATCGACTGGAACGGAAGAGGGAAAACTTACCGGACTGGATGCCTACATTGACCGCATGGTAAGCGATCAGAAAGAAATTCTTTTTCTCTATGGGAAAAACCGTAAATCCATAGAATCCGGCCCCTATCTGGAAGCTTTGCAAGCAAGGGGATATGAAGTCTTGCTACTGACAGAACCGGTTGATGAATATGTCATGCAGTCCCTGCGTGAGTTTAAAGAAAAGAAAATTATTTCGGCGGACTCTGATGAGTTGAAATTAGAAAAATTGGATGAAGAACCAAGCGGAGAGAGCCTCGATAAAAAGGCGGTCAAAAAAATATCTAAGTGGATCAAGGATTCCCTGAAGGAGCGTGTCTCCGAAGTGGAAACGGGGGAGCGCTTAATCAACAGTCCGGTCTGTGTGGTGGGAGAAGACGGCATGGGCGGTGCATCCGCTCGCAGGATTATGAAGATGATGCAAGGACCGGATGATGCAATGCCTGCCAGTAAAGTGAAATTTCAAATTAATCCAAGGCATCCGATCATTCATGGACTGCACAAATTGATAGAAAAAGATGAAACCACTGCCCTTTTGGTTGCCAATCAACTTTTGGACAACGCCCTGGCCTCCGCAAACCTCCTTGATGACCCTAGGGAAATGATTGCACGAAGCTACCAGGCTTTGGAAAAAATCACTTCCAGTTAAGTTCCTTACCTTCCTGCCATTTTGTGATCAAATTGGGATTGCCCCATTTGATTGTGTTGAGGTAAAAAAGATATTTATGAAGAGGACATCTCTCAAATTTTTTATTATTGGCGGACTTATCTGTCTTTTTTTCTCAGCAGGTTGTACGAAAGGGTCGTTAGGGTTTAGCCGGGATGGCGGTAGTCCATTTGCGGATGCGGATGCCGCTGTAAGTAAAAACATCCAAAGCTTAATGGGGCTATCTGTCGGAATGACTAAGGGACAGGTTTATAACTTAGCGGGAATTGCAAATTATGTCGAAGGCTATGACTGGGGAAGTGTTTGGTTTTACAAAATCCGCAAAGGTGGGAATGAGGGATCCCTATCAGATAAGGAGGTAGAGAAACGCTACATGCCTGTGGTTTTCGATAATACGGACCGGGTGATGGGATATGGCAGTAAATTTTACGACCAAACCATTTCCGACCTTGGGGCCGGTCAATTCTAGTATCCATTTCTTCCAAGAATTCTCATGATTGTTCGATTGACGAACAGGATGAATTAATGCATTTTTAATCTTTTCACTTATTTTTCGATGAAGACTACCCTTGCCAAAAAGGAAACCGTAACCCACGACTGGAAGATTGTTGACGCTTCCGGACAGATACTTGGACGCCTAGCGGTTCAAATTGCCAACGCTCTTAGAGGTCGCACTAAACCCACCTACACTCCCCATGTCGATACTGGTGATTATGTCGTGGTCATCAATGCGGACAAGGTGAAGTTGACTGGTGCCAAAGAAGAACAAAAGCAGTATATGTTTTATTCCGGATACATGGGGAACGAAAAATACCGCACGGTTGCAGATTTCCGCGAGAACCGTCCTGAATTTATTATCACCAATGCGGTTAAAGGTATGTTGCCCAGAAACAAGCTCTCCAGTGGCATGCTCACCCGCTTGCGGGTTTTTGCGGGGGAAGAACATCCTCATACTGCCCAGCAACCAGCCCCTCTCCTTCCATAAATTTTGAACAAACAATGAGTGCCAAAGCCAACAACCAAGATTTTATCGCGACAGGTCGCAGAAAAACCAGCACCGCACGGGTAAGAATTCGTCCAGGATCGGGATCGATCACGATCAACAATCGAGACATCGATGACTATTGCAAAACCGAGCAACAAAGAAAGGCTGTAATTGGCCCACTTCTCTGCGTTGAGAAAAATGGCCAGCTTGATGTTTCGGTAAATGTTCGCGGTGGAGGCGGCACAGGCCAATCCGGTGCTATTCGTCATGGTTTGTCCCGTGCCCTTGAAAAAATGGATGCCGAACTCCGGTCTCCTCTCAAAAAAGCCGGACATCTCCGACGAGATCCCCGAAAAATCGAACGAAAGAAAGCAGGCCGTCCAGGGGCCCGTAAAAGATTTCAATTCTCAAAACGATAGTTTCTCAATTTCCAACAATCCTTTACACAACCCCTCGGAAGTCCAACCGAGGGGTTTGTTTTTTATAATTTCCCACTACCCATTTTAAAGATCATGAAAGTAGGCATAGTTGGTGCGTCTGGATACACCGGACAGGAACTTTTATCCTTACTTATTACCCATCCCCAGATTGAACTAAGCACGGTTACTTCGAGGGCTCATGCAGGAAAACCTTTATCATCTGTCATTCCTAAACTGGGCAAGCTGGGCCAGGGTAAATCATTTGTAAGCCCTAGTATCGAGGAACTGGTAAAGTCTGAAATTGAATTATTTTTTCTGGCCTTGCCTCACGGTACCGCGGCTCAATATGCAATCCCCTTACTCGATGCCGGGAAAAAAATCATCGATCTTTCCGCAGATTTCCGGCTTAACAATGCCGCAATTTATGAAGAGTTTTATGGAGCAAAGCATCCCGCACCCGAATGGTTGCCCCTCGCCCAGTATGGTCTGCCAGAATTGCATGACTTAAGTTGGACAAAATCTTCGCTTATCGCATCCCCTGGATGTTATCCAACGAGCATACTTGTTCCCCTTGCTCCCCTACTTGCGGATGATCTTATTGAGGGAGCAGACATAATCGTAAACTCGATAAGTGGAATAAGTGGTGCGGGAAAAAATGCTTCGGAAAGGCTTCTTTATTGTGAACGAAACGAGAGTGCTGGCCCCTACGGCCTGCCCAAACACCGGCATTTATCGGAAATTGAAGAACAGCTAAGTCTTTTTAGCGGGCAATCCATTGTTCTTTCCTTCCACCCCCATCTTGGTCCGATGAGCCGTGGGCTTTGCTCGACCATTTCCGTGAGACCCAAAAATAACCTGAACCCTGCGGCTATTTTGGATTGCTGGGAAAGTTCATATTCGAATCGTGAATTTGTACAAATACTCGAAGATGGAGATCTGCCGGAAACTGGGCGGGTTGTGGGAACAAATCGTATTGACCTGGCCCTGCAGGCAGATCATCGGACCAACCGTTACATCCTATGCTCGGCCGAAGACAACCTATTAAAAGGAGCGGGTGGTCAGGCCGTACAATCGATGAATATTTGTTATGGTTACGGGGAGGCGTGTGGACTTTTATGAATTTTTTTTCCGACTGTGATGGGGTAACCGAACCACAGGGTTTTTTTGCCTCAGGTGTGGCCTGTAATATTATGGGCAAAAATAACGGAAAACTTGACTTAGGTGTGATTTATTCCAAGCGCCCATGCACTGCTGCCGGAACCTTTACCACCAACGATATCAAAGCTTCCCCTGTGCGGTACTGCCTGGAGCGACTGAGCGATCCAAAGCAACTTTTTCACGGCATTGTTGCTAACAGTGGAAATGCCAACGCCTGCACCGGAAAACAGGGGGATCTGGACTGTGCCAAAATGGCATCTGAAACGGCCCGTCATTTGAAGGTTGATCCTCAGGAAATCCTGGTGTGCTCGACTGGAAGGATTGGGGTAAACTTACCCATGAGCCGGGTGACCGCAGGCATTGCTCATGCATGCCAGGACACCATCGATGAACTCGACGGAGGACGGGCTTTTCAACAGGCAATTCTGACTTCAGACACCCGCACGAAATCCTGCTCCGCCCAGATCGATACCCCTTCCGGGAAAATCACCATAGGCGGAACCGTAAAGGGTGCTGGGATGATTCAGCCCGATATGGCCACCATGCTTGCATTCTTAACCACGGACGCTTCCGTATCCCCCACATTCTTGAAGGATTGCCTGACCGTAGCGGTTGATAAGTCTTTTAACCGGATGACCATTGACGGAGATATGAGCACCAACGACTCAGTCCTCTTTTTGGCCAATGGATTTTCTCGTGTGGATTTGGAAAGTGAATCAAGCGAAATAAGATCTTCTTTTCAGGATGCGGTAACCCAGGTCTGTACCACCCTAGCCCGCAAGTGTGTGACCGATGGGGAGAAAGTAACCAAATTTGTTGAGATTCAAATTGAGGGGGCATCCAAGGATGAAGATGCAGAAAAAGTTGCCCGGTGCATCGCCAATTCTTTACTGGTTAAATCTTCCTGGTATGGATCCGATCCAAATTGGGGAAGAATTGTGGATGCTGCAGGATACGCAAAAATTGGTTTAGATTTTGATCAATTTGACCTTTGGTACAACGAAGTGCCTGCGGTTACCAAGGGGCAATCCTTGCCCATGAATAAACCAAAGTGGAAGGAGATCGTTTCCCAAAAATCCTTTGAAATCAAAATTAATCTCAACCAGGGAAATGGCTCGGCAGTTGTTTGGTCCAACGACTTGAGCGAGGAGTATGTAAATTATAACAAAAGCGAATAAGTAAAATGGTTGAATTTGAGGAAAGTCAGGCAAAAGCACGTATCTTGATGGAGGCTCTGCCTTATGTCAGACGGTTCCGCGGGTCCATATTCGTGGTAAAATACGGGGGGAGTTTCATGGACTCCCCTGATCCTGAAGTGCGCTCCGGCGTAGCCAAGGACCTGGTCTTCCTGAATTTTGTGGGGATCAAAGTAGTGGTGGTGCACGGCGGTGGAAAAGCGATAACCCGTGAACTGGAAAGTCGCGGGATCAAGGCACAGTTTTTAGACGGTCTCCGGGTAACGGACGAACAAACCATTGATGCAGTTGACTCGGTCTTGAACGAACAGGTAAATCGTGAAGTTGCCCAATTTGTGTCCTCGCACGATTGTGAGGTTAAACGATTTCCTGGAAAACAAGTTTTGACCTGTGAGAAACTCCAGGGGAAACACGACTTGGGCTATGTCGGCCAAGTCACTGAAGTTCAGGTGGATCCGATCCTGCAGGCTTTGGACCATGGTCAGATGCCTATCCTCTCCTCTACCGCAGCCGATCACCTTGGTATTTGCTACAATGTGAATGCGGACAATGTGGCCTCGAAGGTGGCGATTGCTCTGGGTGCTCGCAGGCTGGTCTATTTATCTGATGTACCCGGTCTGCTTAAAGATCCGAGTGATCCAAGCTCCCTGCTTTCCAGTCTTCCGGTAAACGATGTCGACCCCCTCAAGGAAACGGGGGTAATTTCTGCCGGCATGCTGCCCAAGGTAAATAGTGCGGTCGAGGCATTAAAGGCGGGGGTGAACCGGGTACACTTTATTGATGGCAGAATGCCCCACAGCATCCTGCTGGAGATTTTTACCGATCAGGGCATTGGGACTGAAATTGTTCACGATTAGAAATGAATCTTGACCGGCACAAGTCCTTCTTAATTGGAAATTACGCACTTCCCCCGATTGAGATTGTCCGGGGCAAGGGAGCTTGCCTGTGGGACTCCACGGGAAAAGAATATTTGGACTTCACTTCCGGGATAGCCGTAACCAACCTTGGACATAGCCATCCGGAATGGGTGAAACGCTTGCAGGAACAGGCGGAACAACTCGTTCATTGTTCCAATTTATTTTCCATACCTGAACAGGTCCGGCTGGCGGAAAGACTGGTCCATAAAATTGGTGCAGGGAAAGTATTGTTTTGTAACAGCGGGGCAGAAGCCAACGAGGCGATGCTTAAGCTATCGCGCCTACATGGGAACAGCTTAGACCCGAAGCGGAGCAAAATACTCGTTGCCCAAAACGGGTTTCATGGTCGCACCCTGGGGGCTCTTTCCGCCACTGAATCCATAAAATACCGGCAAGGCTTTGAACCTTTACTTCCCGGCTTTGTTTTTTGCAGGTTAAATGATTTGTCTGATTTTGAAAAAGCAGTGGACGACCAAACTGCGGCGGTTTTGGTGGAATCCATCCAGGGAGAGGGCGGCTTACATGTCTCGACCGATGAATTCCTTCTGGGATTGCAGGATTTATGTAATCGGCACGAATTGCTTTTTTTAATGGACGAAGTACAGGCCGGCATTGCAAGAACTGGTGAGTTTTTGGGATACCAAAAGTCAGGGGCTCAACCGGATGCCATTGCCATGGCCAAAGGACTGGGCGGAGGTTTCCCTATCGGTGCAATTTGGGTGTCAGACCAGCACGCATCCCTTTTCACCCCCGGAAGCCATGGGACCACTTTTGGGGGCTCTCCCCTCGCCTGCTCTGCTGCCCATGCCGTGCTTGATGTTATCGAAAACGAAAACCTGATCCAGCAGGCTCAGCAAATGGGCAACCTGCTGGGAGATGGTTTGCGGAATCTTGCCACCGAGTTTCCGGCAAGTATTCTGGAGATCCGGGGCAGAGGGTTGATGCTCGGTGTTCAACTTGCGTTTGACCCTGCTGGACTGATCTCAAAACTTCGGGAAAAAGGTTTGCTCACCGTGGGTGCAGCCGGTCAAACTTTGCGGATCCTGCCCCCGTTGACAATCAAGGAAGAACAGGTGGTTAAAGCCCTTGAAATTTTAGATTCATGCCTGAAAGAAACTGCCCCCTAAAAACCATTTAAGATGAGACACTTTTTAAAGGAAAACGATTTCTCGCCGGAGGAAGTGATCAAAATGTTCGCATCCGCATTTGACTTAAAATCGGGGCGTTCGCACAGACCGACAACCGATCTTGCCGGACAGAGCTGGGGGATGATGTTTTACAAACAAAGCACCCGGACCCGTGTATCCTTTGAGGTCGGGATTCGCGAGCTTGGGGGTAACCCCCTGATTCTTGATCAATCAAGCACCCAGATAGGCAGGGGCGAGAGCATTGCTGATACTGCCAAAGTTCTTTCCCGGTTTTTGGATGGATTAATCATTCGTGCCCACGGTCATGATGTCATTGAGGAATTTGCCAGACATGCATCCGTCCCAGTGGTTAATGCCCTGACTGATTTTTTGCATCCCTGTCAAATCTATGCCGATTGCATGACCGCTTTGGAAAAACTTGATGCCGGGACCAATCCATTTGAGGGACTTAGGGATAAAAAGCTCGCTTTCTTTGGGGACACATCCTGTAACATGGCAAATTCCTGGATTCTGGCAGGGGCAATGTTTGGGATTGAAATTTCTCTCTGTGGCCCAGGTTCTTACCAGCCGGGAAAAGCCATCGTGGCCCTCTTAAATGATTATAACCTCGATCCCACCTGGTCCTTTAGCCCGGACCCTGAACAAAGCGCCCAGGATGCAGATATCGTATACACAGATGTATGGGTGAGTATGGGTTGCGAGGATGACAGACTTGGACGGTTGGAAGCGATGAAACCCTATCAGGTAAATGACTCCGTGATGAGCATGGCCAAAAAGGATTGCATCTTTATGCATTGCATGCCCGCTCACCCGGGAGAAGAAGTTACCCAGTCCGTCTTAGATTCCAAGAATGCGATTCTTTTTGACCAAGCGGAAAACCGTCTGCACATGCAAAAGGCGATTCTTTCGGCATTATCCTCTTTAAACTCCCAATAAAAATGAAATTAATTCTCGCATATTCTGGAGGGCTTGACACCTCCGTGCTTGTTCATTGGTTCGCCCATCACCATGGGGCGGAAGTGGTCACTTATTGTGCCGATGTTGGCCAGGAGGAAGAACTGGATGGACTGGAAGAAAAAGCCATGGCTACCGGTGCCGTGGCTCACCGGACCCTAGATTTGGTGGATGAATTTGCCCGTGACTTTATCTACCCCATGGCCCGCGGAAATGCGGTATATGAAAGCCAATACCTCCTGGGCACTTCTATTGCACGCCCCCTCATCGCCAAGGCACAGATTGATATGGCTCGTGAATTTAATGCCGATACGGTGGCTCATGGAGCAACCGGTAAAGGCAATGATCAATGCCGCTTTGAACTGACCTTTTCTGCCCTGGCTCCCGACCTTAAGATACTTGCCCCCTGGCGTGACCCATCCTTTCGCGAGCGCTTTCCGGGCCGGACCGAAATGATTGAATATTGCCGTGAAAACAAAATTGATGTCGAAGCAAGCGCATCCAAGCCCTATTCGATGGACCGGAATCTCTGGCATATCTCCTATGAGGCAGGCATTTTGGAAGATCCATGGTTTGACCCAACCACTCCTGAAAATCGTTCCATGTTCAAATTAACCACCGATCCAATTCTTGCCCCCGATGAACCCCAGTACATCGAGCTTGAATTTGAAGAAGGTAATTGTATTGCGATCGATGGAAAGTCCGGCACACCGGCCGAGATTATTCGCTCCCTTAATACGATTGCCGGGAAGCATGGTATCGGAAGGGTAGATTTGGTGGAGAACCGATTTGTGGGAATGAAAAGCCGAGGAGTTTATGAAACCCCCGGCGGAACGATTTTATTGCATGGCCATCGGCAGGTGGAAACGCTCACCATGGATCGCGATTTAATGCATCTGCGGGATTCTCTGATCCCCCGCTTTGCTGAGTTGATTTACTACGGGTTTTGGTATGCTCCCGAGCGGGAAGCACTCCAAGCGTTTATTGACGAGAGCCAGAAAAAGGTAACCGGTACGGTACGATTAAAACTCTACAAGGGAAATGTTACCACAGTGGGAAGAAAATCTGCGTTCTCCATGTATGACCATGCGGTTGCTTCGATGGAGGGGGATAAATCGGATTACCAACCCGAAGACGCGGGTGGATTTATCCGACTCAATGGCTTAAGGCTTATGGAACGAGCCCGCAAGCAGGGATACCAGGGATCATAAGCCTTTCCCCAATTTGATGTGAAGCTCCTCGTTATAGATAATTACGATTCCTTCACTTACAACCTGGTCCAATATTTTGGTGAGTTGGGCGCAAACTGTAAGGTCTTGCGAAATGACCAGTGTGATCTGGAAGATATCGAGATTGACCCGTATGACGGTTTGGTAATTTCGCCCGGTCCGTGTGCCCCGGATCAGGCAGGGATCAGTTTGCCCGCAGTCAGATCTTGGGCTGGGGAAAAACCCCTGCTGGGCGTTTGCCTGGGACATCAGTGCATCGGACAGGCATATGGTGGCCAGATCGTTCGGGCAGAGAGATTAATGCACGGAAAAACTTCACCAGTAATTCATTCGGGGACGGAAATTTTTGACGGCTTGCCCAACCCCTTCTCTGCCACAAGATACCATTCGCTTGTTATCGAGAGATCCAGCTTTCCAGAACAGCTAGAAATAACCGCCAGAACGGAAGAGCAGGAAATCATGGCGATCCGGCACCGTGAACTCCCAATCTGGGGCGTACAGTTTCATCCGGAATCATTGGCCACAGATAGTGGAATTATGGTCTTGAAGAATTTCCTCAAATATTGTTAAAACATTCTTGTGTGTGTGGTATGTGGAATTCTCGATAGCATCTAATGTTGTGTCCAAAGTGTTCATCCCTTGATCTCAAGGTACTCGAAACGCGGGCTGGCAAGGTTGCTTCGACGCGTAGAAGAAGGGAGTGTCAATCCTGTGGTCATCGATTCAGTACGATTGAAGAAGTCCTGCATGAGGACTTAACTGTCGTAAAGAGAGACGACCGCCGGGAATGTTTTGATCGTACGAAACTGGCAATGAGCTTAAGGCGAGCCATTTCCAAGCGTGCGATTGATGCAGAGCAGATCAATGCGCTTCTCTCCGATACCTTGCGAAGAATCGAAAACGAGTTCGATAATGAACTCCCTAGCCGGGCAATAGCCGATGCAGTTATGCATGGTTTGCGCACCGTGGATTCGATCGCTTGGTTGCGCTACGCCAGTTTTTACGAGGATTTCACAGAATTCTCCCGGTTTGCCGAGGAAATTTTGTACATGGGTGGGGAAAGGAAAGGTGAAAACAGCGGCGGGTAAAAAAGACGATTATACAAGACTGCAAAATTTAAACTCATTATTTATGGTAATGGGTAGTGTCTCTTCGCAAGATGAGACTTTGCAGTTGCAAAGAACATTGTCGTTCATGCGTGAAAATGACGCAAAGGAAAGAATGTCGGTACAGTCATTTGAACATTGTATCGATCAGGTGGTTCGCTTTCATTTTCCCAACAAACGCAACCTGCGGCATGTCCATTGGAATGCCCGCCATCACTTGATTGATCCTTTATGGGTCCATGCTTCCGTGCTCGAATTTGTAAGGTCAACCAGGGAATCAATGACCGGACTTCTTTTGATCTCAGGTTTAAGGGAATCCCTCAAGGGCGGTAAGAAAAGATGGACCTCAAGATGCGAGCAGGAATACCTGGAACTTCGTCAGTTCATTGAACTACTGGTCGTACGCAATGCCCGAAAGGGCCAAGACTTATCCGTATTGTTTTTCTAGGAATCTGCCTCGGGATAACTTCCCAGCAAACGGAAAAAAGCACAGGCACTTTTGAGCTCTTCAATAGCCCCTGAGACCTTGGCATCGTCCGGATGTCCAATAAAATCAACAAAGAAAAAATAGTCCCACGACTTGCGCTTACTTGGCCTAGACTCAATCTTGCAAAGGTTAATACCCCGGTCCGAAAACGGTTTGAGGGCATTTTGCAAAGCCCCTACCTCATCCTTTAGTGAGATGACCAGGCTGGTGCGGTAAGAAACTCCTTCACGCAAGGGCAAGGCTTGTCGGGCGACCACCAGGAAACGGGTCACATTGTCCGAGCGGTCCTGAATGCCACCTTCAACCATGGGCACATCATAGATACTCCCAGCTAGCTCACCGGCTATTGCGGCGATACCCTTCACAGACCGGCATTCCCTGACCGCCTCGGCTGTGCTGCTAACAGGCACAAGCCGAGCATGAGGCAGGTATGTCCGAAGCCAGTCAGAACACTGGGCCAGGGCCTGGTCTTTTGACCGGACTTCTACAATATCTTCAATGGATGACTGGCTGAACAAACCGTGCCGAACCCGCAAAAACACCTGGGCAATGATGGTCAGGCCTGAATCCACTAACAGATCCAGCGAACGGTTGACGGCTCCCTCGGTTGAATTCTCAATTGGCACCACACCGTAATCACAGTGCTCGCTTTCAACCGCAGAAAAGACATCAGGAATATCTGGCAAGGGGCGGTATTCCAGACCGGAACCAAAGTTCTTAACTGCTGCTTGATGGGTATAAGTGGCCTCTGGGCCGAGGTAGCCAATTACCAGGTCTTTTTCCAGAGCGATGGATGCTGAGATGATTTCCCGGTAAACTGCCCGCAAGGAAATGTCGCGTAAAGGACCATCGCTGTACCCGGAAAGTTTTTCAAAAACCTGTTCCTCCCGGCCGGGATCATAGGGATCCACCCCCGAAAGTTGTTTGATTTTCCCAATCTCACACGCCTTTCCTACGCGCAAGTTTAACAACTTTACGATTTCTGAGTCGATTTGATCGATCTCTTCCCTTAGGGATTCTAGTTCACTTTTATTCAAAACCTATATCAAGAAACAATTCGCAAAACATATGCAATACCCATGCCAAAGATGCAACCGCATATGAGAGGTTTCCACAACGAAAAATAAATATATACCAAAAGAATGAGCTGTAACCGAAATTTTTCTTCCATTGTTGTTGATGGAGATGATCGTGCCCCCAACCGTTCGATGCTTCGGGCGGTAGGCTTTAGTGATGAGGATTTTCAAAAGCCCCAAGTTGCAGTCTGCTCGGCTTGGAGCATGGTTACCCCGTGCAATTCCCACTTGGATGAGCTGGGAAAGATGTCTGTCCTTGGAGTGGATGAAAACGGTGGCAAGGCTGTTCCCTTTGGCACGATTACCGTATCCGACGGGATCAGCATGGGAACTCCTGGGATGAGATACTCTCTGGTTTCCCGCGAGGTGATCGCCGATTCAATCGAGACCGTGGTAGGAGCAGAAGGAATGGACGGATTGGTGGCCATTGGTGGGTGCGATAAAAATATGCCCGCCTGCATTATGGCCCTCGCCCGCCTTAACCGGCCGGGAATTTTTGTCTATGGAGGGACGATCCTGCCGGGAATTCACCGGGAAAAGAACCTCGATATCGTATCGGTTTTTGAAGCAGTGGGTGCCCATGCATCAGGAAACATCTCCCACGAGGAATTGACCGAGATTGAAAAGAAGGCAATTCCGGGGCCCGGTTCTTGCGGTGGAATGTATACAGCCAACACCATGTCATCGGCCATTGAGGCCCTGGGTATGAGCCTGCCCGACAGCTCGGCTCAGCTTGCCGTATCGGAGGAGAAAAGAGCCGATGCAAAAGCTGCAGGTGCGGCGGTGGTCAACCTCGTAGAAAAAAATATCCGCCCCCGAGATATTATGACCCGGGAAGCTTTTGAAAATGCGATCACGGTGGTGATTACCCTCGGGGGATCCACCAATGCGGTCTTACATTTACTGGCGATGGCTCACGAAGCCGAAATCCCTCTTAGCCTGGATGATTTCACCGAGATCGGCAAAAGAGTGCCTGTGCTCTGCGACCTCAAGCCCAGCGGGAAATACAACATGTCCCATTTTGTACGTATTGGCGGACTCCGCCCCTTGCTCAAGACCCTTTTGGAGCAGGGCCTGCTGCACGGTAATTGCATGACCGTAACCGGTAAAACGCTCGCAGAAAATGTGGCTGACGCACAACCCTATGCCCCCTACCCTCATGGGCAGGATTTGGTTCGGCCTTTTGAGGATCCGATCAAAAAAGACAGTCATTTGCGCATCCTTTACGGAAATCTAGCACCCGATGGTGCGGTCGCAAAAATTACCGGCAAGGAAGGGCTCCGCTTTTCGGGAACAGCCATTGTTTATGAATCGGAAGAAGGTGCATTACATGGAATCCTGGAAGGAGAAGTAAAAGCGGGAAATGTCGTCGTCATCCGAAATGAAGGACCGGTGGGTGGTCCAGGCATGCGTGAGATGCTGTCTCCTACTTCCGCCATCATGGGCAAAGGATTGGGCAAGGATGTCGCCCTGATTACCGATGGTCGCTTTTCTGGAGGAAGTCATGGGTTTGTTGTTGGTCATATAACCCCGGAAGCCGCAGTCGGAGGATTGATCGGTCTATTACAAAAAGGGGACCCCATCACCATTGATGCAGAAAATAATCTCCTAACCCTCGACTTGCCAGAAGCAGAGATTTCCCGTCGTAAATCTGCCTGGAAAGATCCTGAGCCCAAGGAAAAAAGAGGCGTATTGGCCAAATACGCCAAACTGGTAAGCTCTGCCTCGCTCGGAGCGGTCACTCACTAAATCAGGTAGCTAATTTATGGACACAATATATTATCAAAGATTTCCAGAATTGGGATTTGCTTCAGATTTCAGGCTGGTCGGTTTCCCGGAAGATTATTTTGTTAAAAACCAGCAAATGATCGAGTCCGCCCTTTTACAAATGAAAGGGCTTGAGGCGGGTGATCTTGCCAACCCCGACGAAGGTCGGATGGTGGGGCACTACTGGCTACGAAATCCCGAACTCGCCCCCACTCCCGAAATCGCAGAAGCGATTCGCTCGACCCTGCAAAAGGTAAAGGAGTGTGCCCGACAAGTAAGGGATGGAGAATTGCTCTGTCCAAATGGAAAATTTACCGATCTTTTGATTATCGGCATTGGAGGCTCTGCCCTCGGCCCCCAGTTTGTTGGTAAAGCCTTGGCCAAACCTGCCAGGGACGACCTTGTCGCTCATTTTCTTGATAATACAGATCCGGACGGAATCGATCAGACCCTATCGGTTATTGGCGAGCGCCTGGCAACCACTCTGGTCCTGGTAATTTCAAAATCTGGCGGCACTCCTGAAACCCGTAACGGGATGATTGAAACCCAGCATGCTTTCAAAAAGCAGGGTTTAAACTTCAGCAAACATGCCATCGCCGTGACCGGGGAGAACAGCAAGCTTCATCAAATTGCCAAGGATGAGAATTGGCTGGATTTTTTCCCCATGTGGGACTGGGTTGGTGGAAGAACCAGTGAAACGGCTGCGGTTGGACTTTTACCGGCTGCATTGCAAGGATTTAACATTGACCAATTGCTCGATGGTGCCTCCCGTATGGACGAGTTGACTCGCACTGAAAATGCATTCAGCAATCCTGCTATCATGCTTGCCCTGAGCTGGTTTTATTTAAGCAAGGGAGTAGGTGCTAAGGACATGGTCATTCTACCCTACAAGGACCGGCTGGAACTCTTTGCCAAATACCTGCAGCAATTGATCATGGAATCTTTGGGAAAAGAAAAAGACCTAAATGGCAATGTGGTGAATCAAGGGATTGCGGTTTACGGGAACAAAGGCTCAACCGACCAGCATGCCTATGTGCAGCAACTCCGGGAAGGCATTCCCAATTTTTTTGCCACATTCATTGAGGTATTGAAGTACCGTGATGGAACTTCCATTGAGGTGGATGATGACCGTATGAACTCGGGAGATTACTTGCACGGCTTTTTTCTCGGCACCCGTGATGCGCTTTGGGAAAAGCAGCGGAATTCCATTACCTTGACCGTGGATGAGGTAAATGCATCCACAGTAGGTATGCTCATCGCTCTGTATGAGCGGGCGGTTGGCTTTTATGCCTCCATGGTCGGTATTAATGCATACCATCAGCCTGGGGTTGAAGCCGGCAAAAAAGCGGCAAGCAGGGTATTGGAAGTTCGCCAAAAAGTTACCGCATGGATCTCGGATCATCCTGGTACCCCTGTAAATGCCTTAGAACTTGCGAACATTCTTAGCCTGCAAGACCAAACGGACTGGGTTTATAAAATACTGGAAAGTCTCTCGGCAAACTCGCCCACTTCCATCGTCCGGGAAGTTACCAACGATCCTCTGAATGATATATTTTGTTTGAAAAAGTAAATACCAGGGATGGCTTTGTGAATAAAGATAGATTGAACTCTGAAAACCTAATGATTTTTATTCCTTACATCAGACCATGGGAGTAACCTTAAATAAAGATGGAACGCCTCGAAAAGTCGGTAGCGGTAAAACCAAGGGGGCTGGTTGCTTTGCCAAAATTAAATGGCAACATTTAAGGGAATTTATCAATGAAGAGGAAAATATTCTGGTTAGCCGGGTATGGCTCAGGTCCGTGGGCGCTTTAAATCAGAAGAAGGGCTCACGAAAAAAATTACCACTAGTCAATTCCCAGGCAAACGCCCCAAAGCCTAGTCCAGTTCCTCTACCAACTAAGCCTAAAATACCTCCCTCCCTTTTGAATAATTCTTCTATGGGTACATCCAAGCCCGAGCGATCAGATGAGGACGAATACGATCCACCGCCCCTATTTGCATCTATCGGAGAGATCAAAAAATACTAGAACTCAAAAAGGAGAAAATGGAGAAGGGGTAAACGGGCTTTCTTCTCCCGGGAAAAAGGGAACTTCATCACTTTCAGGATCTGCCTGTGGAGACTCAATTTTCTCCCCGACAGCCTCATCTGCCTCGCCCAAAGGATCGTCCTCAACTTCTTTAGAAATAAGGGTCAGGTTTCCATCCTCATTGATAAAGGAGGTAATCGCGGTGTCCGGGGAGCCTTCCAAATCTTCGGAACGAACATCCCTGACCCACCAATCCTGATAAACCAGTTCGCCCTCCTCTTTGTATTGCTGAACAGCACCCCACCTTGAGCCAGCATATTCGGGAACGAGCAACCTCCGGTCAGGATCGTAAGAGTAACGGGCGTCCCACGCTTTTTGCACATACGCAGGCGGTTGGCCTTTAAGGGAGGTACCCAGATTGGTCTGATCTACCTGATTGGTCTTTTTTAGACTGCACGAAATTGTGGCCATCAGCAACAAGA
>CALKMX010000069.1 GCA_938091675.1 uncultured Opitutales bacterium | reverse complement strand
GTCTGCTTGAGAAAAACGAGTGAGTGGAAGAGTAAACTGCCGACTCCCCATCTTGATGGTCACTTTACCATCCGCAGATTCAATAAATTGTGCCTCTAGTGTACGCCCGTCGGAACTTGTCCATGTCCGCACGGGTTCGCCCGCAAACAATGGGAAGGTGAGGAGAAATACTAGATAGTCAAATCGGATAAATGCCAAAATCCACACCTGATTAGGTTATG
This sequence comes from uncultured Opitutales bacterium, assembly GCA_938091675.1. GTDB lineage: Bacteria > Verrucomicrobiota > Verrucomicrobiia > Opitutales > Seribacteraceae > Chordibacter. The sequence goes on along the minus strand of CALKMX010000069.1, from coordinate 23,122 downwards.
GCAATAGTAATATTTTGGCCCAATAATCCGAGCCAATGGGATAGAAGAACTATGAACGCTTGCGGGAAAACTTCGACTGAAACTTCTCTACCCGCCCGGCGGTATCCACAAAACGTTTCTCCCCAGTGAAGGCTGGGTGGGAATCCATCGTGATGTCGCGGAAGAGCACATGGTGGTCCACCCCGTCGATATTTTCCGTCTTTTTGGAACTGGCGGTGGAAAAGGTGTTAAACTTCTTACCGGTTGAAACATCCACAAAGGATACCGGGTTAAGTACTGGATGAATGTCTTTTTTCATCTGGGAATTAATAAATGGGAAATAGGATCAACCCTGCCGTGCCTTGAAGCGCGGATTGGTTTTGTTGATCACATAGAGGCGGCCCTTGCGACGGACGACCTTGCAGTCGGGGTGACGGTTTTTGAGGGTCTTAATGGAGGATACTACTTTCATGACAAAGGGATTAAACAATCAAACCTGAGGCATTTCGTCAATGAAAACTGTGCCCACGACCCAACAAACTTTTGCATTGATACAAATTTAAAAACATTCATTATGGTTTGCTTATGAGCGAATCCACAGACGCCCCAACCAAGAGTAAAAATCCTGAGCATTATTCCTTCATGGATCGCGATGCCCTTGCCAAGTACACCACGGACACAGGAAAAATCCTTCCCCGCAAGTACACCGGTCTTACTCCGATGCAACAGCGCAAGGTGTCCCGCCTGATCAAGAAGGCAAGACACATGCAGATTCTCCAGTAGGGGCAATATTTTTTTCCGCAGGTTGCTCATCACCATAGATGATGCAGTCACCCGACTGGCCGGGGGTGATGTAGTAGCTTTACCAAGCGAAACGGTTTATGGGCTTGCCGGGCTTGCCCTAAACGAGCAGGCAATTGCCAAAATATATGCCCTCAAGGGCAGACCGGCCACCAACCCATTAATTGTCCATGTGGCCCATTTGCAACAGGCAGAAGAACTGTGCTATGTAAATAGCCAGGCAAAAAGGGTGGGCGAAGCATACTGGCCAGGCCCCATCACCCTGGTACTGCCCAAGAAAAAGAGTGTTCCCGGACTGGTCACGGCAGGAAACCAGACTGTGGCAATCCGTATACCCAGGCACCCGGTGTTTCTGGAAGTCCTTACCCGGTTAAACCAGCCCCTGGCCGCCCCGAGCGCCAACCCTTCCAACCGTACGAGCCCGACCGAAGCCAGGCATGTGGAGGAACTGTTTGGGAAGAAATGCCCCCCCACTGTGGACGGTGGAAAATGTGCCGTGGGTCTGGAATCCACCGTGCTTGACCTTTCCGGCGACCAGCCAACCATTTTGCGTCCGGGCCTGATCACCCGTGCCCAGATCCAGGACTGTCTGCAAAGGCAAGTTGGGCTGTTTCAAGACCCATCCCCTGACCCGCCTGCCAAAGTGGGGCAGACCGGGCGAAACCAGGGTGCCCCATCTCCGGGAATGGGCAGCGTTCATTACGCCCCGAGGACTCCCCTCGCCTTGTACCCGACAGTGGAAGAATTTCTGATATCCGCAAAGTTCAAACCTGGTGACCTGGTGATCGTGGCGGACGGGAAGGATGCTACACAGCTCGATGCCAAAGGATATTTGACCACCCCACTCTCCACCGATGGATGCCCCGAGGAAGTTGCCCAGAACCTGTACGGGGTATTGATCGAATTGGACGCCAAAAATGCGCCATCCATGCACCTGATTTTTACCGGCGCCAGGGAGGGTATCAACCGTGCCATCTGGGACAGGCTTTACCGGGCGGAGACAAAATGACATCCCAGCCCAATTGGCACACCGGGCAGCCAACTCCGTAGTAAGTAGCGCTTGCCATATGAGCGGATTTACTATTCCAATGAAAAAAACTTAATCCTGTTACATATGTCGCGTAAGTTATACCAAGGTGTTTTTCTATCAATCTTAGCTGCTTTCCTGGTAGGAAATATGGCTATTGGACAGACCGATGCCCAGCTGCGCGACCCAGAGTTCCTGATCAAGCAGTACAATGATCTTGCGGCAAAGCACAATGCACTGGTCGAAAAAACAAGGTCGGTGGTCTTGGAAAAACTCAATGCCCCCCCCGTGGCCGTGCAATCCCCCGTGAGCGCAAAACTGCAGGATGATCTCAATGAAGCACTCGGGCAGATTGCAGCCCTGGAAGCCCAGCTTTTAAAACTTAAGCAGGAAGGCTTGAGAAGTGTGAACAGCAACCAGTACCTCGACGATACCAACGCCCGTTTGCGCCGGCAGTTACAACTGTTAAAAGCAGACGAGAAAGAACTGGAAGTGCGCAACCAGGAACTGGCCCTGGAGAACCGTAAGCTCGAGCAATCCATGGACAACCTTAACAATACCGAGGAGAGTGCCTACTCGAAGATACGCAACCTCGAACTGATAAATTCCACCCTGGAAAGAAAGGCAAAAGATCTGCGCACCGACATGAGCGCAATCAAGGCGGAAAACAACAGGCTGGAAGCACAGCTCGACCGTTCCAACAAGGAGAATGCCAAGCTTAACCAACGCATTGCATCGCTGGGGATCGACCAGGAAACAACCGATTCGAAATTTAGCGAAATGAAAGCCCTGATGAGGGAGGCACAAAATGAGGCAAAAATGCTGGAGAACGAGGAAATTGTCCTGCGCGAAGAATTGATGGATGCCCGCAATGAAATTGCCCGGTTGAACGGTATCCTCGCCCTGGAACAGGACCGTTCATCCCTGGTGCTGGGAGACAAGGAAGACCTTGCCCAAAAGGTGAGTGATTTTCAGGTGGAAACAGATGCCCTGCGTGCCCAGGTTGCCGCCCTTCAACAGATCAATACCGATCTAACCATGGAAGCCCAAAGGCAGGGAGAAAATGCCCGCCTTGTACAGATGAGCAACAATGACCTGCGGACCAACCTGGAACGGATAACCACCCGCAATGATTCCCTGCTCGATACCGACATGGCCCAGAAGGAGGAATTGAGCGTGCTGCGTGCAGAACTTAATAACCTGGCGATGCAGGAGTCACGCATATCCAACGAAATGGCAGGGTTGCGGGATTCCAACGAAATGCTCCTGGCCAAGACCTCTGCCCTGGAAGCGGAAAATTCCGATATGTTAAGGGCAGTCGACCTGATGAGGGAGGAGATCGAAAACATTGAGTCAAACGAGAGAAACCTCATCACCAAGCTCAAAGACTTAGACCAGGAAAACCAGGACCTTATGACCCAGAGCGGGTCCCTGCACGATGAGCGTGGATTTTTTAAGGATAAGTCGAGAGATCTTGAAATCCAGTTAAACCGGGCAGTGGCCAGTGAAAGATTGCTCAGTCAGGAAGCCGGAATCCTCGAGGCAAACATCAGGGAGCTTGAGCAAAAGATCCAGGCACTGGAAGATTCTGGCAGTACAAAATATCAGGATTTAGTCGCCGAAACCAGGGCCCTGGAATCGGAATATGCGGAAGTGCTCGCCCGCGAGCAGGTATTGATCAACCGGATGAACCTTTTGGAAAAGGAAAATATTCGCCTGGAACAGGACATGGTAAGAATGACAGACCGGGAGACCGATATGAACAATGCCATCATCACCCTGAAAGAAAATATCGCATATATGGAAAGAGAGTTGGAATCTTCCATGCGTATGCGTGAGAGGTTGAAAAACAGCATGATCGAAGTGATCGACCGAAATGAGCGAATTGGACTTGCTGAACCCTCCGCACCGGACCTAAACAGCCGGTACTAAAAAATTTTCCTTACCCGGAAAATTTTCCCATTTTCCGGAACTTTTGATAGCGGTGCTCGGACATATCTGCGGGCTTGATTTTGGCAAGGTCCTTTAACTCAGCCAGCAGGGCGGCTTTTACCGTGGCCGCAGTGGCATCCCAGTCGCGATGCGCACCCCCGGCGGGCTCGGGCAATATTTTATCGACAATGCCAAGCTTCAAAAGTTCATTGGCATCGAGCTTGAGAGCCTCCGCAGCATTGGGGGCAAAGGCCCGGTCTTTCCACAAAATCGCGGCACAACCCTCGGGGGAAATGACGGAGTAATAGGCATTTTCCAAAATCAACACACGGTCGGCAACCGCCACGCCCAGGGCACCCCCTGAACCTCCCTCCCCGATGACCAGGGCAACGATGGGAACATCAAAGTCGGCCATTTCCCGAAGGTTCACCGCAATCGCCTCTGCCACATGGCGCTCTTCCGCACCGATACCTGGGTATGCACCCGGGGTATCGATAAGCGAGATGATGGGCAGGTTGAAACGGTTGGCCATTTTCATCAGGCGCAGGGCCTTGCGGTAGCCCTCGGGGTTGGGGCAGCCAAAATTTCGTTTTAAATTCTCCTCGGTATTTCTGCCTTTTTGCTGGGCAATAATCATGACCGGTTGGCCATCAATGCAAGCCGGGCCGCCAATGAGGGCATTGTCGTCGCGAAATAAACGGTCTCCGTGCAATTCCTCAAAGTCGGAAAATATTCTCTCTATCAGATCGGGGGAGTACGGACGGTTGGGATGGCGGGAAAGTTGGACTTTTTGCCAGGGGCTAAGGTCGGAATAGACCTGGCGCTTGGTCAGGTCGATCTTCTTCTCAATGGCCCTGATCTCATCGGTAAAGTCCAGATCGGAATTGGACGAGGATTGGACGAGATCATCGAGTTGTTTCTCCAGTTCAAGGAGAGGCTTTTCAAAATCCAGGCTCTGTTTGTTTTTCGCAGACATTGTTAAAAATCTATTGGGAGATTATGCGCTGTCCTCATCCTGAGCAAGTTCATCCTTCCATCCAAGGATTCGTGCCTTGGCGGAGGCCTCTTCCGCACCGTCCTTGTCTCCCTGAGCGACGAGGATTCTGGCAAGACTAACGGTGGAGGTGAGGTCATCTGCATCGATGGCAAGTGCCCGGCGGCATGCCTCCTCGGCACCGGGAAAGTCTTGGGCAGTCAGGCGGATTTCGGAGAGGGCACGCCAGGCATCAAGGTCCTGATCGTTGGAATTTAAATATTCCACAAGTAAAGACTGGGCTTTTTCTTCCTCCCCCAGGGTAAACATCAGGACAGCCTGATCAACCGTGCTTGCAGATGGTTCTTCTTTTGTCATATGAGATGGGCTCCATCTTGTCATGACCTGGCACCAAAGTAAAGCACGGCACCTAATTTCTTGTATTTTGCGCAAATGCCAGACATTTAAATAATCTGTACCGTCCTCTAACCTTACAGCCCCCACAGACTATAATGCTTTTCCAAGACCCAGAATTTCAAAAACTCTTACTTCTACACAGCCGGGACAGGCGCTACCAAAAATTGATCGAGGAACTTGAGGAATTGCCCAAAGACCTCGCCCGGATGGATAAAAAAATTGAAATCGAAAGGGAATCCGTTGAGCTTGCCATGGCTGAATGGAAGGACCTGGAAACCCTCAACAATACCCTGGAAAAGGAAATTCTTTCCCACAACGATTCCATAAACAGGCAGAGAAACAAACAACTGGAAGTAAAAAAGAATGAGGAATACCAGGCTCTGGAAAATGAAATTGCCAATTTGCAAAGCAAAATCGATGGATTGGAAAACCAACAAATTGAAGTATTGTTAAAGATAGACGGAGCCAGGGAAACGGCGGAACTGGCCCAGGGGAAAATCACCGAAAGGGTCGAGGAAATGCAAGCCCAGCGCGATAAGCGGGCCAGCCTGGGTGAAGAAAGAAAAACCGAGGTGGAAGAATTAAAAAGTGAAATTGAAGAGACCCGAAAAGAGATTGAGCCCATATTTATGAGCACTTACGACCGGGTGAGCAAAATTGTTTCCCGCCCACCCTACATGGCACCAATAATGGATCAGAAATGTTCCGGTTGCCACTTGCGAGTTTCCAATGATGTGGTGTCTTCCGTACTGGTGGAAAAAAAGATCACCCAGTGCGATCAATGCGGCAGAATCGTTTATGTCGAAAGATAATGGCTGTGGAACAACGCCAAATTTCCCGCAATCCACTGCCCGCAATTTATTGGGCAAATGATTTACAAATTTCCGAGAAGCGGTCATTCGCTTGCAAGCATTTATGTTTGTGAGAGGAAAGTCCGGACATCAAAGGGCAGGATTCCCTGTGAAAGCGGGGGGGGCTTGCGTGAAGGCAAGTTCACGGCCAGTGCCACAGAAAACAAACCACCTCTTTCTTGAGGCAAGGGTGAAAAGGTGGGGTAAGAGCCCACCGCCGGTCGAGCAATTGAGCGGGCATGGTAAACCCAATCCGATGCAAGACGAAATAGGAAACCGGGCTGCCCGTCTATGGTTTCGGGTACGTCGCACCCCGTTTCGGCGGGGATTTGGCCCACGGGTCAGATAGATAAATGAATGACGGCCGTTTTGAAATTTATTTTTGAAATGGTTACAGAATCCGGCTTACAGCTTCTCGGAATCCCTTTTAAAACAAATCGATTCAAATTGACGAACCCCCAAAAATAAATTTTATTGGATCGCTATGGCCAATACTCAGTCAGCATTAAAGAACATTCGCAAAAACAGGACGAACTACCTGCGCAACCGTTCGATCTCGAGCAAGCTCAAGACTTTGGACAAAGCATTCCTTGCTTCCGTGGAATCGAAAGACAAACCAGCTGCAACCGATGCGGCCAAGTTGCTCATTTCCGCCCTGGACAAAGCACACAAGGGTAATTTAGTCCACGCCAACAAGGTAGCACGCAAGAAATCCCGCTGTGCATCCATCCTGGCAACCCTGTAATTTTCTGTTCCGCCCCCCTTCCCTCCCTCACCCTGATTACCGGTGAGGATAGATCTTTTCAGGATTTTCTATTTACCTGTTTAGATATGCCTTGAATCATCCTCGTCCTTCTGGGCGTAGCCACTTTCCTGACGGTTATGATTCACCTTGTTTTTCTTTAAGTATGCCTCGTGCACATCGTCCGCTGACATGCCCATTACCTGGGCAAGGGAGATAAGAAAGTGGAAGAGGTCGACAATTTCGACCTTCGCGTTCTGCTTGTCAAATTCCTGGTATTTTGCCCACCATTTCCAGGGAACAGAATCCGTAAGTTCAGCAAGTTCCTGCTGCATCGCCCGCACATAGTTAAGGATCCACTTGGCACGGTCCTCGTCATTCATTTCATCCATGTTGACCCCAATCCTTCGGTTGAGAACATCCTGCAGTTCGAAAATATTTTCCAATTTATCCATCCTCGAACTTTAAGTACTTTACTTGAGTCCGTTGCAAGTGGTTTCGAAAAGTTTTTGAAATTATTTTACCTTGTAGAAAGCTCAGTCAGGTAGTAGAAATTTTACCTGCTCTGCCAAGGCGTACCCCACTCACTTGCGAGAGCAAAATTATTACACGCCTTTATTAAACCGATACCTTTTATACTCGGTCCAAAAAACAACAGACACAATATTATTAATTCTATGAAATCCAAAATCCGTTCCCGTTGGCACAGGCCCAATGAAAAACCATTGGAAAATGATGGTTCACGAGCACCAACTGCGGCCCCAGTGGGGGAAATTGACCCTTCCAGTGTATCCGTTCTTACCGATGATCTGAGCAACTTTAAACCCGATCCAAATGCTGCGAATAAGCCAAGGAGCTCAGAAAGCCCGCATGGACGAAGAAATGATCGCGATAATGACCGCGGCCATGGTCGCAGGAATGACCGGGGAAATGATCGAAGAAATGATCGGGGGAATGACCGGGGAAAGCCAGGCAACCGTCGATCACAACCAAGAAATGAGGAGAGGAACACCCCCTCAAACCGGGAAAACCAGCCCGCCAGAGAGGACAGGTCAAAAAGTTCCTCCGACCATCCAAACAAGAGGCACGGGAAAAGGAGGCACAATCCCGGCAAATCCAATTCTGAAAACTCAAACCATTCAAGAAAACAGGCACCCAAACATTCGGGCAAGAGCCCTGCAAAAGCCCCGCAGAAAGCCGGGGGGATAAAAGGATTTCTGGGAAAACTTTTTGGATAGTGCAGGCTCGGAAATACATTTTTTGGGAAAAACGGTAGACCAACCCAACGCCCAGCTGCCCTCTTTGGCATGGAAATACTAAGAATTAAAGGGGGGAACCAAATATCTGGCGATGTTCAGATAAGCGGATCCAAGAATGCAGCCCTTCCCCAGTTTGCGGCGGCATTGCTTAGTGCGGAGGAAACCATCCTGGAAAATGTTCCTGACCTAAGTGATATCAGGTTTATGGGAGAAATCCTCACCCATTTGGGTGCGGAAGTATCGAAACTTGGTCCCAATACCTGGAAAATTTATCCCGCCAATGTCCAACCCAATGCACCCTATGAACTGGTACGAAAGATGCGCGCATCCATCTGCCTGCTCGGCCCCCTGGTTGCACGGATAAAAAAGGCAAAAGTCCCCATGCCGGGCGGCTGTGTGATTGGCCATCGGCCGATTGATTTGCACCTGCTCGCACTCCGGCAGATGGGAGCGGAGATTTCCCTAAACCAGGGAATCGTGGAAGTGGATGGATCGGGATTACAGGCAGTTGATATTTTTATTGGTGGCAGGCATGGGAGCACGGTTACCGGGACGGCCAATGCACTTATGGCAGCTGTGCTGACCCCAGGCGTGACCACCCTGGACGGGGCGGCATGTGAGCCCGAAATTGTGGATCTTTGCACTATGCTCATAAAAATGGGGGCAAGGATAGATGGAGCCGGTTCTCACCTGTTAAAAATTGAAGGGGTCGAAAAGTTAAACGGTTGTACACACCGGGTCATTCCCGACCGGATCGAGGCTGCCACCTACATCATGTCTGCTGCGATCACCCGTGGAAAAATAAGGGTCAAGGGGATCACCCCCGGCCACTTGGGTGCCTTTGCAAAGGTCATGCATGAATCCGGAGTTATCCTAAGCAGTAATGAGGAGGACAGCATGGATGTTCATACCCGGGCAGATGGGCTCTCCCCCTTTGAGGTGGTGACCCTGCCCTACCCCGGATTCCCCACCGATCTACAGGCACAGGCTTGTGCCCTTGCCTGCACCGTGCCCGGCTTGAGCATCCTTACCGAGCGGGTATACCCCAGCCGTTTCATGCACATCCCCGAGCTCCTGCGGATGGGGGCAGAAGTGTCCCTGGAAGGGGCCAATGCCATCGTGAGGGGTGGAAAACCCTTAAATGGTGCCCCGGTCATGGCCTCCGACCTTCGGGCAAGTGCTGCGTTAATCCTTGCCGGACTGGCGGCAGAGGGAGAAACTTGGGTGCATCGGATATACCATCTGGACAGAGGATATGAATCATTTGACAATAAGCTCAGAAACCTGGGTGCAGAAGTTGAACGGTTGCCAGAAACCGCACTGCCCCCAACTTTCCGTAGTCCCACAGATTAATGATCTACAATTATGACAGAAGATACTCCCCCACCCGGTCGCAGTTTTTTTGAAGATTCGTTAGCTCCCAAAAACGAGGTGGATGCAGCCTTGCGTCCGCCCACATTCGAGGATTTTACCGGACAGCCAAAAACCATTGAACGCTTGCAGGTGATGGTGGGTGCCGCATCCAAACGGGAGGAAGCATTGAAGCATGTGCTGCTGTGCGGCCCTCCAGGCTTGGGGAAAACCACCCTGGCACACATAATCGGGCATGAACTGCAAAGGGAGGTGCGGATCACCTCCGGTCCGGTGATTGATAAACCGGGCGATCTGGCGGGCTTGCTCACCAACCTGCAGGGCGGGGATATTTTATTTATCGATGAAATCCACCGGATTTCCAAAACGGTGGAGGAATATTTATACTCTGCCATGGAGGACTTCCGTATCGATATCATGATCGACCAAGGGCCCAATGCCCGAAGTGTGAGGCTGGAAATTCCCAGGTTTACCCTGATCGGCGCAACCACCCGGGTGGGCTTGCTCTCTGCCCCCATGAGGAGCCGTTTTACCCTGCAAACCAGGCTGGATTACTACGACCGCAAAGACCTCACCAAGATTGTCCTTCGTAGTTGCAAGCTGTTGGACTGCCCGATTGACCAGGCGGGAGCCGAGGAAATTGCCGCCCGTGCACGCGGGACTCCGCGAATTGCCAATAACCTGATCCACTTTGCCAGGGACTATGCCGAACAACGATCAGACGGAAATATAACCAAAGAAACTGCCTCCAATGCGTTGGAGCTTCTGGAAATTGATGACCGCGGGCTCGATGAGATGGACAAGCGCATCCTGTCCACCATGGCAGAAAACTACAAAGGCGGTCCGGTTGGGCTTGGTACGGTGGCCGTGGCGGTAAACGAGGAGGAACATACCCTGGAGGAGGTCCATGAACCTTTCCTTATCCAGGAGGGATATTTAAAGCGCACCCAGCAGGGAAGAGTGCTCACTCCCAAGGGGTGGGAAGCAAGCGGAGTGGTGCCGGGTGCTGGTAGTGACAGCAGTCAGATGTCGCTCATCTAATTGCCGAGAACCTCTTGCGGGCTAGCGGAAAAAGCGCCCGGAAAGAAGTGGCAAAGCTGGCAGGCTCCCTTTTCATCCAATCATCCAGCCCGGTCAGGGTGATCTCGCAAAGCTCCGATATTTCGTCCGAATTGTAGACGGGACTTACTGGGGTAAGCACTTCATAGGAGCGGACAAATTCATACCCATTCGCTGGCGAGGGGTCGGAGTGCAAAAGGGCAACCAGGTCGGACCGTCCGACCGATACCCCCAACTCCTCCCGGAGTTCGCGTATGGCAGCATCCAAAAAAGTTTCACCCCTGTCCACATGTCCGGAGCAACTGACCGTCCACCGACCGGGCTCCACATCTTTGGACAGGCTGCGTTTTTGCAAAATCAAACCGCCCTTTTCTCCACGGGCATACAAATGTACTGCCCGGTGATAAAGATTGAGCCGGTGGGCATCTTCCCGCGAAGTGATCCCAATGACCTGGTCGTGCCGGTCCACCCAGTCAAAATACTCAGTCATTTGATGGAAACAGGGCAATATGTGAACACTTTGTGATTGATTGCACATTCGACTGATTACTAGAGTTTAACACAGGTGGAAACTAAATTTAAAATACTGGGATCAAGCAGTTCGGGAAATGTGGCACTCTTAAGAACCGGACACTCAAACATTTTGATCGATGCTGGATTGTCCGGAAAAAAACTAAAGTTTTTACTATCCGAGGAAGGGCTGGAAATTGAAGAATTGGACGCGGTTTTTTTAACCCATGAACACCACGACCACAGTGCGGGCATCCGTGGGTTGTCCCGCTACATGAACCTTCCCATATTTGCCAACCGCGACACCATCGATGCGGTACAGCCAAAACTTCCCAGACGCCCAAACTGGAAATGTTTTGAAACCGGGCAACCCTTCCAATTTAAAGAGTTCAAAGTTCATCCATTCAGCGTGCCCCACGACGCATACGACCCGGTCGGGTTTTATTTTGAGTGGGGAAAGGGCGATTTGTTTGACCCACCTTCCAGCCTTGCCTGGGTTACCGATCTTGGGTTTGTCCCTACCCTGGTAAAGGAGAGAATCAGGCAGGCAAGCATTCTGGTAATCGAGGCAAATCATTGCCCGGACATGCTCAACCGTGACGAAAAAAGACCGTGGAGCTTAAAACAAAGAATCCTTGGCAGGCACGGGCATCTATCCAACCAGTCGACTTACGAACTCTTGGAATCTATGGAAAATACCTGTTGGCGGGAAATTTTCCTGATGCACCTTAGCCAGGACTGCAATGATGTGAACCTCGTGCGTGAACGGTTCAGCCAGCTGCCCGGGCAGGGAAAAAAATTCTCCACCTATGTGATTGATCCGGCTACTGCCCAGCCCGTTGGCGTGTGAAAGTACCCGAAAGACAGACCAAGATCATTGCCACCATCGGCCCGGCTACCGAGTCGGACCAAATGCTCAAAGCCCTCATAGAGGAAGGGGTCGATGTGATGCGGCTCAATATGGCGCATGCCACCCATGAGTGGATCAGGGATATTTCCCAAAGAATACGCAAGATCGGAAGGGACTTAAACCGTGAACCTGCAATTTTAATGGACGTGAAAGGTCCGGAGATTCGCACTGGATATTTGCCAAACCCCGTACATTTGGCCCGTGGAGACCTGATCGATCTGGTTTTTGCCGCACAGCCCGTACCGGCACGGTCTGAAAATGTCTGGCAAATCGAGGTAAACTACGACAAGTTGCACGAGCATCTGACCACCGGTAATAATGTGTTGCTGGATAATGGATTGATCCCCTTGCTCGTGGTCGAACCATCCGCCCAGAGGGTACGCTGCCGGGTGCTGCAAGATGCCGAACTGAAAAGCAGACGCCATGTAAACCTCCCCGGTATAGAGACTGGATTACCCTCCATTACTGAGAAAGACAGGCTTGATACCCTGGTAGGGATCGAGTGTGACCACGATTTTTTCGCTCTTTCCTTTACCCGGGATGCCGATGCCATTGATTTATTTAAGAGTTTTTTAAGGGATAACCATAGCAACGCCCATGTGATTGCCAAGATTGAGGATCAGCAGGGAGTAAGCAATTTAGAGGAAATTGTCACCGCTGCGGATGGGTTGATGATTGCCCGTGGAGACCTGGGAATTGAGTGTCCCTTTGAGGAACTGCCCATCATCCAAAGAAAGACGGTGGGCATCTGCCTGTCCATGGGCAAGCCCGTGATTGTGGCGACCCATCTGCTGGAGTCGATGATTGATTCGCCCGTGCCCACCCGTGCGGAGGTTAGTGATGTGGCCAATGCGGTAAATGAGGAGGCAGACTGCGTGATGCTTAGCGGGGAAACCACCACTGGTTCCTACCCCATCGAGTGTGTGCGTATGCTCAAGCGGATATCTTCCCGGATTGAGCAAGAATTACCCCCTGTACTTTCCGAAAATATCAGGCTATTTCGACCGAAGGCAAAAATGCTTCGCTCTGCCGCCCTGCTCGCTTTGCGTATGGGAAATACCGCCGTGCTGGTTTTTACCCGCAGCGGGGATCTGGCGGCCAAGCTGGGTGCCCTGCGCCCCAACGGCGCTCCCCTGTTTGCCTTTACCGACATTTCCGGACTTCACCGGCGCCTTCGCTTAGTCTGGGGGATCGAGCCCTTTTTAATGGATTTTTCTGATGACCCCGAACAAACCATCCAGGAAGCAATCAAACGGTTAAAGCGGGAAAAATATGTCGAAGTGGGAGACCAGATTGTGATGGTTACCAATGTGTTGGCAGACGGGAAAGTGGTGGAGAGCATACAGCTGCGCGAAGTGGATGCGTAAGCTTGGGATAGCTTATTTTTGCATTTTAAAAAAGAGTACCGCACCCAAAATAACCAGGCAGTAAGGCAAGCTTGCAGAAAGCATGGGGGAAAGGATTTGCTGTTCTCCCAGAGAATCAGACAGGGTACGTGCAAGGTAGAAACCAAGTGCACCAAGCAAAGATACTCCCGCCAGTTTTGCGGGGGTGGATGAGCCCCTGCTACTCCCCAGCCCCAGCCCGATTAATAGGGCAACCAGGCAGGCAGGCCCATTCCACCAAAGTTGTGCCTTACGCAGACGGTAGGGAATCATTTCTCGATTTTGCGGATTGGGGAAACGATCCAGCAACCGGTTGATCTCCAATGCGCTCATATCCTTGGGCCTCTTTTGAAGCCAAAGGTAGGGGCTGGGATCATCCTTGAAACCGATGTCTGTAAGTCTATCAAATGTGCGGTTTAGGCCAGGACTTTTGGTTTGGTAAAGATCTCCTTCATTGCCAGAAATAAAATCTTTCTCCCATTTGAGAGCGGATTTGTTGTTATCAATGATTGGCAATCCGAGAGATGAATGGAAGCCCAGAAACCTGCCGTCATAAAATGTCCATCCATGCAGGGCATCCCACCCTGCCCGGTTGGCACGAATCCTTAGGACATCTTCCCCCTGACTCCCGTAGGAAAAAAGTTGCAGGTCGTTCCCTGTAAAAGTGGATGGATCAAAAGATTTAAAATACCACAAGCGATCCTGTCCAATTTGCATCTTTAAACTTCTTGCCCTTATATCGTTGATATCCATGGAACGGTTGCCCGAATGCTTCATCAACCAATCGCTGGTTAGTCCCACACAGACTCCAATCACCGAGATGAGGATGAATGACTGCATAGGAGAGATCCCATTTGCCAGCATAGCAGTCCACTCCCCTCTTTTTCTGGCAAAAGAAAGGGAGAACAAGCTTGCCCCCAGGCAGCAAATCGGGAGCAACCATGGCAGGTATGTGAGCAGCCAGTAAAAAAAATCTTCAGCCCAGTATTCAAGACCCCGAGGAAATACCTGACCGAAATCCTCCACGATGGAAAAAAGAAATATCGTACCGACCAAAAAAACCAGGCAGCCTAAAAACCAGGTCGTCCACTCCCGTGCCATGTATATGATGATTGTCTTTGCCACAACTATACATTTGCTAGCTTAACCCTTGCCCTAGGGGAAGTGAATTCTCAATCTAGATGTCTAATCAAACCTATGAAAGTGAAGTTTTGTTTACTTAGCACCCTTTATCTCATCCCCCTTTTTTCCCATGGATCAAATCAGGTGGGAGGAAACAACTGGGAAAAAGAAATGGATTTATTCTTTGGGGAATACATCGTATCCCCGCTGGCGGCTATTCTCTTTTGGCCAATTCCTGGAATTGAAATGCCCTTGGTGGTCGCCTGGTTATTGGGAGGTGCCCTCTTTTTTACCCTGCGTATGCGCTTTGTAAATATTCGCTTGTTCAAGCACGCAATCGATCTGGTCCGCGGGAAATATGATGACCCGGAACAGGTGGGGGAAGTCTCCCACTTCCAGGCACTTACCACCGCCCTGTCCGCCACGGTTGGGCTGGGGAATATTGCCGGGGTTGCGATTGCCATTGGTACCGGCGGACCCGGAGCGACCTTTTGGATGATGCTGGTGGGTTTCCTGGGTATGTCTTCGAAATTTACTGAATGTGTGCTTGGTCAGAAATACCGGAAAATCCGCAAGGATGGTAGAATAATGGGGGGGGCGATGCATTACCTTTCTCAGGGGCTCAAGGAGAAAAAACTTGCAGGACTTGGTGGCTTTCTTGCCGGCTTATTTTGCCTGTTATGCATTGGGGGCTCGTTAGGGGGAGGGAATTCTTTTCAGGTGGTTCAATCGCTCGATATGATCAAGACCGTCCTTCCCTTCCTCGCCGAGTATCCTTGGGCATATGGACTGCTCATGGCAGTGCTAGTAGGCTTGGTTATTCTTGGCGGGATCAAGAGTATTGCCCGGGTGGCATCCTTTGTGGTACCCCTAATGTGTGGTCTGTACTTACTGGCATGCCTTTTTATTCTGGGAACCCATTTCGGTGAGATCCCCGATGCGTTTGGGTTAATCATTAACCAGGCATTCTCCCCAGATGCAGCCTTTGGGGGATTTCTCGGAGTATTGATCATTGGCGTAAAACGGGCGGTTTTTTCCAATGAGGCAGGGATTGGCTCAGCTGCGATTGCCCACTCCGCAGCCAAAGTGAAAAATCCAGTTGAAGAAGGAGTGGTCGCATTACTTGAGCCATTTATTGATACGATTGTAGTATGCACCATGACTGCCCTGGTCATTATTATAACCGGTGCATACCTGGACCCGGTAAATGCAGAGTTAATTTCAAAGAATCAGGGAGGTGCCCTTACCTCTGCGGCAATGGGTGGAGTGATTCCATGGTTTCCCAATATCCTGGCGGTTGCAGTCTTTCTCTTTGCATTTTCAACCATGATTTCATGGTCGTACTATGGGGAAAGGTGCTGGGTATACCTGTTTGGAGATGGTTCTTCCTTGAGCTACAAATTTCTTTTCCTCCTCTTCACATTTCTTGGATCGGTTATCACGGCTACCAATATTCTGGATTTTTCAGACCTTATGATTCTCGGTATGGCATTCCCCAATATACTTGGATTGCTCATTCTTAGTGGTTCGGTCCGAAAAGATTTAGATTTTTACATCAAAAGCTTGCACAAACTATAATTTTTCTGCACTAAATTAATATAAACCCCTTTTCTTTCTTTTTTTCCCTTTTTCTGTTATCTTTACTTAAACTGTTATGTCTGACGACGAAGATGTTCAAATTTCAGATTCTGAAGAAGCTCGTGCCTGCATCAGCCGTTTAGTTAAGGCTATCGAAGGCTGGGCTACTAAAGAAAGTAACAAAAATGAGCTTGAGGTTACCGCCTTTGCCGCCGCCCTGGCATCTGGAATTATTTCATTTCATGAATTTACCAGTAAGGACTGCCGGGGCAGCCAGCAATTGATCGGTGCGATTTCCCGGGCTAAACAGCATATTGACAAAGAATTTAAAAAATTCGACGGGGAAATCGATAAAATGCACGTCAAATTTGCCCAGGAGATGGAGGAGCTAGACCTCAAGATCATCCGGGACCGAAAGGAGTTCAAGCACTATTTGGTATCTTTGATATACGCGGAAGAATATAATAAACTACGCAAAAAAGTATCCAATATTTTTGAGACCCTGGATGCCAAGGCAAGGTACGAGGACACTCCTTCTTCGTAAATTTTCTTCTTAAATCTGGCTTGACTCTAGTTGCCTGCCCGCAGGTTCAATCCAATCCAAATCCAGGTGGGTAAGGCAAGGATGCTTACGACCATGGTTGCCATAATTGCCCTAAGACCCGTTTCAGTATTTTCCCCGTAATTTTTTACCACCACGAGTGCAAAAACTCCGGCTGGCATAGCTGCCTGAATGATTAAGACCTCAGGTATCCAGGGAGTGTAGGTGGGGATCCATCCATAATTTGCATAAAGCAGGAAAAGAGCCGGTACGATTAAGGCCCGGGTCATGATAGCTCCAATTTCCACGCGGTAAGCGGATGAGGGCCGGTACCCCTTTAACAAATCGTAAAAGCTTGCACCAATAATCATTAGTGCCATAGGGATTGAGCAATTCCCAATCATGGTTAATACATCCCACCCAAACCTGGGCAGGATGTCTTTTCCACCCAAAGCCTGCAAGAGTAAGGCGATCAACACAGATAACGCGGGTGGATTGAAAACTTTTCGAATTTCGAACTTGGAAGAGGTCAAGATAAGTATGCCTACCGACCAGATTGCCACTTCCACTCCAAGGTTAAAAAGAATGATTTTTACCACTAATTCATTTCCAAAAAATAAAGTGGCCACAGGAATGGCAAAAAATCCGTAGTTAAATATACCCGAGCAGAAGCAAAACGCGGGCTTTTCAACCTCCTTAATTTTGCATACCCAGGCAACGATCCGGGCAACCAAAAAACCAACCGATATTGCCAAAAATCCAAATATTGCAGACACCCATGCCCCTTTTGCCTCAACTGGAGACTCCGTGCCCAACACATGGTAAACAATAAAGCATGGATAAAGCACGCAGACGATAAAACGGGACAATGTACGATCTGCCTCCCTTCCCAACCAATCCATCCTCCTGGCCATGCAACCAATAAAAAGGAGGATGAAAGGCGGAAGTACCGCCACAATTATATTTATCCAGTTTTGCATCCCACCATCAAGTGAAACTGCAATCATACCAACAAGTCCCTGAATGCAAACTTGGAAATTTGCATATTTTAGCAATAAGAATAATGGGTCAAGAATCTGGCGTCCCCACGAGGAATCGAACCTCGATCTACGGTTTAGGAAACCACTGTTTTATCCGTTAAACTATGGGGACTTTAAACCCCTCAATAAAACTACAAACAAATAGGTTGTCGAGTCGACAAAGGCAATAATGAGCTGGATTTAATCAAACAGCCAAATAATTAAGGGCTGATGGTTGTATTAAAATCAATATTATTAAATACCGTGGGGTTTGATAAATCTTCCTCTGGGACATCTGATCTGTCGAGAGGATTAGAGCCAAATACTTTTTCCCAAAAGTCGCTAACTCCATCTCCGTCTGAATCTTTTCGGCTATCATTGAGATAAGGACGCCCGGTACCATCATCGTAATAATGCTCAAATTCTGTTCCATCTCCATCCGTAAGTGGGGTGGCATAGAATGCAAAATTTGGAAATTGCCGACTTTCATAAATATAAACTAATCGTTGTTTTATATCTGAAAAATTGTCCCATCCATCTTTCACCCGATACTCGATGGTTATTTTCATGACATCCATATTAACTCTGTTTGTTTTGTCTGGAGTGTCGAAATCATAACCGCTTCCGTTGACATCTGGAACTTTAACTGCAGACAAGGCTAAGGTATTGTTCTCATCCTCGGGAGGAAAGGATGCATTAACATCAGTAAGGCTAGATGTATCCAAGCCAAAAGTATTATCAGCCAAAAGATTTTGAAAATACACAACAGGATCTTCAACCTTTTCTAAAACACTGTATGCAAAAATAACTCCGATATCCACATTCGATCCATCTTGATCATCACAATCTACCATATAATTTCTATTAGAAACTCTCCGAACTGCATAAGTTTCACCAATTCCATCGCCATCCAAATCTTTGTATGCTGAAGAAGGAAAATAAGAATTGTCATCTTCTGCATAAGCACCTGGATCCACGAATGTGTAATTATCTAAAATAATCCTATGTGCACCACCTGAGAAACCAGATGAATTAAATTCTAAACTATCCTCTTGATCTGCAAAAAGGTGCTCTTGGTTATTGGGACCAGACAAATTATCATCCAAGCCCGTGTTGGTGGAAAAACGCAAAAAATCGTGAATTTCAGAGCTGCCCAAAAGTGTGATGATTGGTTTTTTATAATCTCCTATTTTTAACTTACGAAACCGAGGTTCAGAAGTGTTCCCAAACTCATCCGTAACCGTAACATTAACATCATATCCGGGATCTTCTTTCACAAATGGAAAAACTTTTCCGGGTTCAAATGACCCGCCATCAGGCTTGGTTATTTTTACAGTCCATTTATCTCTGTAAGTAGAGTCAGACCAATCTAAATTTCCATCAATTACTTGACCATTACCTGCTCCTTTGGCCCCGTAATCAGAAGCTACCAATCCGGTTAACAAATAGTCCTCAACCTGACTTTCTACATTTACATCAGGAGAATCACTTGTGTAATCTAGTTCAAAATTATCCGTGAAATTAGCATCGGTAGCCTGTGGATAAATCAACGGGGCTATGGTGTCTTTGACAATCAAGTAGCGGTAAACAGGGTCTGCTGAATTAGGCCCGGGATCTGTAGCATAATCATCCACATCATAACGAATTTGGTAGACATGATTAACATTAGAGTAGGTGGTGTTTAAGGTTTCTCCGGAATCGTTTAAATCCAAGCTTGTGCGCCTTATGTTATCAGTAATATATCCGTCTGAAACATCGTAAGCAGTGACGCTTAATGATTTCTCATCAACGATCTCCCCGCCCTGCAGGATTTTGAAATCAGATCCATTGCTTCCCGACTCATATTTATCGTCAAAATCATACCCAGCTTCAACTATGATAAACCTTTGGCTATCTAAATCTGTTAATGGAGAGATAGAAATCAGAGGCTTGAAATCATCTAAAAATGTATAAGTTCTGTAGGGATTAATTTCGGTACGAAGGGCTGCATTATCTTTTTCTTTAACGATAATGCTTAGACTAATTGAAGTTATTTGATTGGGTAATTCCGAGTTATTACTGTCGGCAAAAACAGGGTTAACCGAAACAGAATAATCTAATCCGCTATCAGATGGTTCATAAACTAAAAATCCAGGGTCATTTAAAGAAGTGCTGTTAAATTCAATTTTAAATGGACTGTGCCATGCATAAGATCTCCCAAAACTATCAGTAAGGTCATCAGTAAGGTCTACAGTTCGTTGGGTTTGAGATGCAAGACTACTAGGATTACTTACGAGGGAACTTAGGAAGGTGTCTTTCAGTTCAGAAGCTTTTAAGAGGAAATTCCCCATTCCATCTTCCCTAATATAAGGAGTTTCACTGAAAAATTTATCATCTGCAGTATAATGTGGGAGTTTTGTTAAATGATCTTCTCTTAAAGCTGAGTTTATGAATACATTTTGCGGAGACACTGATGGATTGTTTCCACCTGTATAATCTAAGGATGAATAGCTATTAATTGAATTAATTTGCCTAAGTATATCATGGCTAATGACGGCAACATGAGGGGCCGTTGTATCTTGGACACTTAGATTAAGGACTTGCTCATCTGCGTGATTACCAAATTCATCAAAGGCTTTGTAAGTGATAGTGAAGTCACCAACTGTCCAAAACCCACGATTTGATAATTCCTCGAAAGTGTCATTGTCATCGCCTCCCTGAGGGTGATCAAGATCTATCTCAGTAACTAAAGATATTGAAGAACCAGCCAAATCAAATACTTCTACACCAGGGTCCTTAAAGGGATCTCCCACTTCTATTATTCCCCCACTATAAGTATTTTTGGTTATAGTGGGCGGAGTGGTGTCCGTTAGGCGTACTTCCAAATCTCGAACCGAATAGTTTCCAAAATCGTTAGTATTTGA
This sequence comes from uncultured Opitutales bacterium, assembly GCA_938091675.1. GTDB lineage: Bacteria > Verrucomicrobiota > Verrucomicrobiia > Opitutales > Seribacteraceae > Chordibacter. The sequence goes on along the minus strand of CALKMX010000069.1, from coordinate 2,743 downwards.
GGTATATCGAATAACAACCCTTCGCCAATTAGCATCACCAACAGGAAAATATTTATAACCGTTGCTTTCTTCGCTGTCCAAAAGTTCCACATAGTGAGAAATCCCTTGATGAGTCCAAAAGTTTATTTTTGTTAAGTAACTGGAAAGCTGATAACTATATAAGGGAGAGCTTGGAGCGGAATTATTCGCATCATCAAGAAAAAGCAATTTTGTGGTGTATCCAATGTTATTTCTTTGGCCTCCTCCTAAATCTTCAAATACTAATGCATCAGGTTCTTGAATGAATTGATTTTTTCCAACTTCTACCTGCCACACAAGAGAGGATAACTCGGCTTTATCTCCATTTATGTTGGTGCTGTTGGGAATACCGTTAGCGAAATCTGGATGTGATAAAACGAAATAAATATGAGGGAAAAGGTTTGGGGATCCCCGAAGTTCAACTATCCTACTATCACTCCCAATATTTCCCATTCTATCTTCGAGATAATAATTAACCTGGTATTTAACTGCCTGATTAGGCAAAGTAGAAGGATCCTTCAAATATTCAAGAATGGTTAGTTCTATAAGATCATTACCGCTCTCATCAAACAACTCCCCACCGAAAACTTCACTTTCCCAATCGTAGAGTTGAAAGGTAACCCTCCAAGTCAACTCTTCATCTTTCCAATCGAAAAAGCCGCTATTGTTCGTGTAGAGATTTTCAATCGCATAAGCTCCAGGATCTTGGTACCGCGTATCACCATCTAATATTGACTGTAAATCGACGAACATTGTTTTTTGCCCATAGAGCTTAACAACTGGTTTGCGAGAATCTTTAACACGAATGTGTCTTTTTACTTGCTCGGGAATGTTATTTTTAGGATCGGGCAAGGAATATGTAATTTCGTAGTTTCCAGCAATATCCATGTCAACAGTGCCGGACTTGACTAGTGTCGAGGGATTATTAATAAATTCCCAGACATCATTAAAACTTAATGTTTCGGAATCATAAACATAATCAAACTGATAATCAGTCTGTTGAATATTATGGAAATCCAAAATTTCATCCTGGGAATAATAATTATCGTAGATTTTCAAGCCAGGATCTGGAAAATAGTAATCGACATCACTAGAAGGAAGGACAACCTGATCTTTCTCCTCAATGCCGTTAATGAGAGAAATCTTTTTCATAATTCCCTCGATTTCCATGGGTTGATTGATTGATATGCCAGAACTATATTCCGGGTGATTATCAAGCTCTAGAATCGGTGCTAAAACATCAACCACCTCAACCGAAGGTTTAATAGTTTGGACCACCCTAGGATCGCTTACATCAAGCTGATCTCTAACCTCTGAATCATCTAATGTAAGCTTTATATCTGCTACACCTAAGCTTTTTGTGTTAACTGTATCTGCAACCGACACATAATCGGTTAAATCGGTTCCGTTAAACGCAGTTCCTGAAAAATACAGCTTTCCCGGCAATGGGTTTGAAACTTTCTTGCTGATAATAAAACCATTCGAGAAATCTCCATATTTTAGGTACTCATCGCTGTAAACTTCCTTGTATTTTTCTATAAATGGAGAGTTGGATTCACCAATATCGACAAGATATCTAATGGTTTGAGTGTCCGCAGAAATACCATTCCTGGGTTCGTGGTAAAAAATATCAATCTTGGGTTTAGTAATAACAACTTTGATCGTAAATTCCTTTTCATCAGTTAAAGAAGCACCTTGCCCAGGTTTATTCCACTCATCTTGATGAGCGACTTTAGCAAATCTTTCGTCTTCCACTCGGTAACGGATGAGGTGCTCACCTGGCTGATTAGCTAATTTGAAGATATCGACAGGGACACTTTGCTCAATCCCAGACGCATCCTTGTACCATACCGAGGATTTGGTCGGATTCAACGGCTTACCCAAATGATCAGAAGCAGAAACTGTCTCCAACCAAGTAAAAAACTCAGGGGAAATTAAACCATATTCCAAGGTATTGTTACTATCGACATGCCATTCCTGTTTGGAATTGAAATCAGTAACATTAAGTGTTGGCGGAGTAGCGATTAGAATTACAGAAAAGTTGGCAGTAACGCTTGCATTTCTAAAATCGGAAATTTGGTAGGTAAATAAATATTCTTCATTTTTGAGATCAAGCAGCGTCTTACTTTCAAAATCATCAACAGAATTACCCGTGCTATCGTCCACATTGATTAAGGTAACAGTGCCCCCAGCTTGTAGAAAGGCATCATCCTTCTTTCCATCAAAAGCTAGGTATGAGAAATTATGGGCAATTTCATCTAAGGCAGTATCGTCAATCTCGAAGATTCCCGTGCTGTTATTTCCATCAATAATTTTGGGGAGAGTTTTACGAACAGTGATTGTGGAGCTTGATCGATCAGTCATTTTATCAAGCCATTGTTCCTTGTGAAGGAGATCCTCATACCGAGGATCAATGATTGAAAATTCGAACACAAGCTCTTCTGCATCAGGGGGGTAACTGATTTCACTCAGTCCAATTTTGTTTTGGAAATCACCAGGAGAAATTTCAACATCAATCCTAGATGTGATATTGTTGTCGAGAAAATCTAGAGCCTGAATTGAACTTATCCATGTTTTTAATTCATTTAATGGATCTGTATACTCAATTTGACCTCCCCCTTCCACTTCAGATGTCTCAATTGATTTGTATTGGGAGAGAAATAAGGGAACCATTAATCTTGGGCTAGTTACCTTGGGTCTAAGCGTTCTTTGTACAATCGTAGTT
>CALKMX010000068.1 GCA_938091675.1 uncultured Opitutales bacterium | reverse complement strand
CAAACTCCTACTCTGCGGCAACGGGGGAAGTGCCGCAGATTGCGAACATATAGCCGGGGAACTGGTTAAACGTTTTTCCAAACCACGCCACATCTGTGGTGAATTGGCGGAAAAACTCGGGCAGGAACTTACCCAAAATCTGCACGGTGGACTGCCCGCCCTATCCCTGCCTTCCATGATGGGGTTTCACACTGCCTTTGCCAATGATGAGGACTCTCAATATGCATTCGCCCAGCAGGTCTTGGCTTTTGGGAAACCGGGCGATGTGCTCCTTTGCATCAGCACCTCCGGCAACTCAAGGAACCTTGTGCATGCCGTAAAAACCGCCCATGCACTCGGCTTGACCACTATTTCCCTTACGGGAGAAAGCGGTGGTCTCCTTGCTCCACTTTGTGATCTTACCATTAAAGCCCCTGCTACGGATACTCCCAGGGTGCAGGAATTGCACCTCCCCATCTATCATGCCATTTGCACGGTGGTGGAAGATACTTTATTTCCTGATTCGAAATAAATGGCTAAACAGCCTGCCAACCAGGTAGATCGCCTCCCGCCTGAACTGGCTAAACTGGCCCACGATCTTGCCAATCTAATCGGCCAGGAAAATGGCCGCCTGCTCTTGGTGGGAGGATGCGTTCGGGATCTATACCTAAACGCCACGCCCCAGGAGATCGATTGCGAGGTTCAAAATCTATCAATCGAAAAGCTTAAATCCATACTCTCAACCAAATATACCTGCCACGAGGTGGGTAAAGCATTTGGAGTTCTTAAACTAAAGGACTGCCCTGCGGAAATCTCCCTGCCCCGTACCGAAATTAAGACGGGTACAGGGCACAAAGGATTCTCGGTGGAATTAGATCCGCATTTACCTTTTGATCAATCTGCCCAACGTCGGGATTTCACTATCAATGCCATCGGATTGGACCCTTTATGCGGAGAACTCCTCGACCCAACAGGCGGGGTTAGTGACGCCCAAAGTCTTACCCTTCGTCATGTGGGACCCGCGTTTGGAGAAGACCCACTGCGGGTACTCCGGGCAATGCAATTCATTGCCCGTTTCAATCTTGCACCTCACCCGGATACGCTAAAGGTTTGCCGATCCATGACCATGGATGGACTGCCTCCCGAACGATTGTACGAGGAATGGAAAAAACTTCTTCTTCAAGGAGTAAACCTTCGAGCCGGACTCAACTTTCTTAAAGATTGCGAATGGCTTAGTTATTTCCCTGAACTTCATGCCTTAGTCGGTTGCCAGCAGGATCCTGAGTGGCATCCGGAAGGTGATGTCTGGGTGCATACGCTTCATTGCCTCGATGCATTTGCCAGGGAGCGGACTGGAGATGAGTGGGAAGACCTGGTGGTGGGATTTGCAGTACTTTGCCACGACTTGGGAAAGCCTATGACTACTCAGACGGGAAAGGACGGCAGGATACGCTCCCCTCTGCATGAGCCTAAAGGTGAAGCCCCCACCCGATCCTTTCTTTCCCGATTAACCAACCAAATTGATTTACATGAACAGGTAATTCCCCTGGTTCGTCGACACCTCACTCCGCGCACATTTTACAAGGATCAGGCAAGCGACGGAGCAATTCGTAGGCTCGCTAGCAAAGTAAAGCGGATCGACCGCTTGGTTCGCGTAGCTGCTGCCGATCTCGCCGGACGCCCACCCAGGCAGGATGATTTCCCCGAAGGTCCCTGGCTACTCCAACGGGCGGAAGAATTAAAGGTTAAAGATGCTGAGCCCAAGCCCATCATTCTTGGGCGTCACCTGATCGAGCATGGATGGTCACCCGGACCAGGTTTCAGTCCTATTCTCGACCAGTGTTTTGAAGCCCAACTGGATGGCAAATTTGCTGATCTAAAAAGTGGTCTTGCTTACCTCCAACAAATCCTCAAATCATAATTTCATGAAAATGATGGTGCCTTCTGTTTGCCTATCGGTCGGTCTCCTCTGCTTCGCTCAGGCTAATGAATCAGAATCTGACCATGGAAAGGGTCAGCTTGATCAACTAAGAAAAGACTACCTGGCCGATAAGGCAGCCCTTGATCAAATCAACCAAGCAAAAGAAAAAATTCGCGAAAAAAACAAGGATCAGAAAATGCCCAACAGCGGGCCGGAGTGGAAAAAAGTGCTCCAAGTATGGCTCCCACTGTGGCAAAAAGAGAAGGCAAGCTATCCTCCTTATTTAAATGCTTTGGTCGCCGCCTATTGCGAACTGCCCTCCACGGATAAAAAAGCTGTGGAACTGAAAAATGAAATCGCACAGCAACATCCTGAACATTCAAAAAATTCACTGACCGTAAGCTACTATGAAAGACATTCGCTATTGGCCAATGCGATTATGCCGAATCTCTACAACCATGATCTCGACAAAGAACGGGCGGATTTCTTCGTGAAAATTCTTAAACCGAGCTTTAATACAAAGATGGAGGACTTCTTGCATTTTTTCAAGCTACCAGCCGAGCCTAATGACTGGAGTGTCCAGACCGGTTATTCCCTGGCCAACCTTCGTGCCGGAAATTTGTCTACTGCACGGAAGGAAAATAAAAAGTTGGTTAAGAAAGCTTCTAAGTTCGATAAAATTAACGAGCTTAAAAAATTTCACCTACATCGTGCCTTGATCGAAGCACTTGATGGTAATCAAAAAGAAGCCAGAAAGTTTTTTACCCAAGCAACGGAGACGAATCCTTCGGAGAAACTAAACGAACCTAGCCAAAAATTGGTTCAAGAGATAGAACAAGCTCTTGCAAAGCTCATAAAATAACAACTAATCCTTAACCATTGCCAGGCACATCACTCCCTCACCAAAGAGAACTGAAGGAACAAGCGTTTCAAGATTTTTGTGAAACAATTTGAGTAACGCTAAAATCGCTGGGCAGTTGAAAAGCCCGGAGTCCAAAAATGGGCAGGGAGGCAAGCAAATGGTCAAAGATGTCGGACTGTATTCCCTCATATTCCACCCAGCGGGTATCATTCGCAAAGACATAAATTTCGATGGGCACTCCCTTCTCCGTTGGAGCAAGCTGGCGTACAAGAAAAGTCATCCCCTCCTGATGAATCTTGGGATGAGCACTTAGATACTCCTTACAATAAGCTCTGAAGGTGCCAATATTGGTGAGATTTCTGCCGTTCAGCAAGGAAGAGACAAGTCCAAGTTCTTCCAGGTTCATCCCCTTTCCCCCAATTTCCGATGTGATCGCGTTTAGATAAGGCTGAATACATTCAATCTTTTCCAAATCCTCCACCTCCGAGCGTTTTAAAAAGCGAACGCTTGAAATATCCAAGCTTATGCTCCGCTTGATCCGGCGACCGCCCGATTCGCCCATACTCCGCCAATTTTTGAAAGCATCACTGACCAAGGCATGGGCAGGTATGGTGGTGATGGTCTTGTCCCAGTTCTGCACCTTCACCGTGGTCAGGGACACATCGATTACATCCCCATCTGCACCGTACTTGGGCATTTCCACCCAGTCTCCCTTGCGGACCATATTATTGGCGGTCAGTTGGATACCTGCAACCAGCCCGAGAATGACATCCTTAAAGACCAGCAAGAGAACTGCGGTAAGGGCACCCAGTCCTGAAAAGAAATATAGGGGGGATTTATCGAGGAGGATGGAAAGAACGAAAATTACCCCGGTTGCATTGATTACCAGTTTGATAGCCTGACAAATTCCCTTGAGGGGCAATTTGGAAGATAATGTGAATTCCTCATAACTATCATGCAGGGCATTAATCAGGGCATCAATACTCCACAGGGCAATGATCACCAGGTAGAGGTTTACCGCGGTTTCGATAATTCCCAGCAATACATCATAGGGTGCCAAGAAAACGGGGGATAAAATGCTAATGACAAATGCAGGGGCCAAATGGGACAATCGATGAAAGAATTTCTCTTTCAGAAAATGCTCCCCAATCCGAGTCTCGGATCTCTTCGCCAAGGAACGAACCAAGCCCAAAACAAAGCCCTTAACAATGGAGTTAGCCAACCAGGCAAGCAGCAGAACAAGGAGCAAGGAAATTACGGCAGTCACCAACTCCACGGTCCCCTTATCCACATCCAACTGCAATGCATGGCGTAGAAAGTAAGAAACCTCATTTTGCAAGGCCCTATGAAATTCGGAGATGTAATCCATTCGCTTAGTCAATCCCAATTGAAATACTTGGACAATTCAAAAGGATGCTAACTGAGCACCCCAATGACTGTCGTGGTATTAACCCAGGCTTTCCCCGATCCAGTCAACCACCGCATCAATCATCGGTTTTTCACCGGCATCTGAAAAAACATGATTCGCTCCAGCAATCTCCACAATTTTCTTAGGCTCATTTGCTAAGGCAAAAATTTCGCGGGAATCATCAATCGGGACAACATCGTCCTCCGTGCCGTGAATCAGGAGCCAGGGGACCTTGATCTCCGCAGCCTTGGGGGCGGTGGATGCAATGCTTTCCAGATCATTCTTAAAGGCGGAGGAAAGGGGGCAGCTCGGCTCTTCCCACATACAGCCGGAATCAGGAGTCTCCTCCCCAAATTCACGGTCATAAAAGGCTTTGGTGTTTACCATACCAGCAAGGGAGATCAGGAATTTAATCCGGTCATCTGAAGCGGCAGCCAAGGTTCCTACTGCACCGCCCATGCTATGCCCCGCATAAATAATCCGGTATCCGGAATCATGGGCGGCGGAAACGACGGCTTCTAAATCATCCACCTCTTTGGAGATGGTCGATTTTCGAAAATCTCCCTCGGATCCTCCGTTACCGGAAAAGGAAAAGCGTAAAACCGGCAACCCTTCCGCAGCAACCGCTTCGGCCAGAGCCACCACGAATGGACGGTCTTTGTTACCCGTTACCCCATGACCAATGATGAGCAAATTGCGGGCCTTGTCCTGACCGGCATGAAAAGTATAGTCCAGGGTCTCCCCCTGAGAATTTTTAATGACTTGATCCATAAGTCATGGGTAAACCAAGGATAAGGGAAATTGGCAAGCCCCCATGGATGAAAGACAAAAAAAGCCGACCCCGAAAAAAGGGCCGGCTTTTTAAATTCAAAAAACCTTAAGCGAATGCTCAGGCAATTTCAGAGGCGTGAAACTCGAACCAGTCGTCCAGGTTGTTCAGGTTGATCGCATCCCTGGGGTCTCCATCTGCCAAACCGTTGGCGGAAAGAATACCCTGACGGGTGGCATCGTCATGAATGTATCCGGTGATGGAATCATTGAGTGCAGAAATGGTATCGCCGTCCAGCTTTACTCCGGATTGGGCTTGGATCCATGCCTCGAACTGAGGATAGGTGGGCTTGGAATCTGTGATGTACGCACGCACAGCATCAGCACTCAATCCAAGGGCGTCGATCACCATGGAGTCATAACCAGCACCAATACCAGGATATCCGTCGGCAATCTTGCCGGCAGCTTCCAGGGAAACTTTTTGCCACAAGCGGGGCAAATGAAGGACACCAAGAGGACCGGCGGTACCGGAACTAATTAAAGGAACAATTTTAGACATATCTGATTTTTTTAGGGGGTTAAGGAAAAGATTGGTTCTTGAGGGTTTCATTGAAGATTCACTCATAAACCAAGAATTTGATGGACAATTCCTGCGCCTTTCCCATCAAAGGTAAAGTTTAATTCATAAACATTTAATCATTTCATTACCCCACCACCCCTTATCATGAGCACAAAAGAAAAGAGAATTGGATTCGTAGGACTCGGTCGCATGGGAGCCAATATGGCCCGCAATTTAAAAGACAAAGGCTACCAGATCAGCACCGTCTATGACATCAACCAGGAGACTGCTTCTTCCCTCGCAAACGAACTTGGTTCTCAGGCTGCTCAGTCTCTGGCGGATGTGACCACCCAATCCGACGTCATTCTTACCGTGGTTACCAATGATGCGGCGATGAATGCGATTTTCTTTGGCGAAGGAGACAATTTATTTGAAGGATCGGCCGGGAAACTCTTCATCAACTGTGCCACCCTCTCCCCCGAGATTCATGTAAATCTCGAAAATGCCGCCGCCGAGGTGGGTGCACAGACTCTGGAAGGCTGCATGGCCTCAAGCATTACCCAGGCCCGGGAAGGCACGCTTTACCTAATGATCGGTGGAAAGGAAGAAGTATTTAATTCCGTGAAGGATCTGCTCAATGATTTGAGCATTAATCTGCGATTTGTAGGGGAGTCAGGAAAAGCCGCACAGGTAAAAGCCCTGGTCAATATGGTGATGAACATCAATACCGCTGCCTTAGCCGAAGGTCTGGGCATCGCCGATGCACTCGGACTGGATCTCAATATGATCTGCGAAATCTTTTCCCAGACCGGAGCAAACTCCCGTGTGCTGGAAACCGATTCAGAGGACATGATCGGGCGGGACCACGAGTGCTATTTCTCCGCGGAACATGCCGCCAAGGACTCCGGTATCGCCATTGCCGTGGCCGAAAGTGCAGGCATTCAGGTGCCTCTCGCCAAGGCGACACTTTCGCAGTACCAAAAAATGGTCGAGGCTGGATTGGGGGATCTGGATAAGTCCGGTGTGGCGGAACTGACCTTCAAGGGAAGAGGCCCGGGCAACTAAACCCCTCCCAGAAATAGGCACGGAAGCAGAAACTCACTTGAGTGACTGCATTTTTGCGTCCCCTGGGAAAAGCTTTTTTACCAAATCTTTTAGTTCCACAGAGTTAAAATAACTCTGCCACCCAACCTTACCGTTTAAGTAATACCTCAACTCGCTGCAGGTAAAACATATCAATAGATCGACCTTGCTTTGGGAGTCATCAAAGCGAAAGGCAACTCCCGGAAGAAAAGAACAATCAAATGGTTCTTCATAGTTAATGTAAGTATCCTTGCTTCCAAGTATCGATTGAAGTGACCTTTGGTTGCTGATGCTCAATTCAACAGGGGCAGAGATAATGGGATACCCGTGCAGGGAGTCCCCTTTTTCAACTTTCCTGTCGCCAGGATATGAATCATCTATCCGATACGCCACACAGGTTACATCAGTACTCTGAGGAGATATAACTGAGAGGATCTCCTTCATGTTACTGTTATTTAAAGAAGCATTCTGACAGGAAATAAAACCACCTGAAAGAAACATAGAAATAGCAATTAAGTTTGGGACGGAAAACCTCATTTCCAATTCAAAGAAATAACAGAAGTTTTCTGCAATCGTTAAAACCGGTTTTTTGTGAAAATATAAAATTTTTTTGCAAAAATATACCATTAGCTGTATAGTGAGGTTGTCAACCGATCCTTAGGATCAGTCAGGCAGTAAAAAGTAAAGTACAGCAATGGGGAATAGTCGAAACGGCCTAACAACTCGTTTCCCCGCCAAACGGGGAGGAAAGAAAAAGAGCCCAAAGACCTCACTTCCCGGCTTTTTTGCAACCCAATTTCCCACCCCACCCAGGCATAAACCAACCATTGGGGTTGCTCTTTCCTGTGGGGGGGCAAAAGGCCTCGCACACCTGGGAGTGATCCGAGTCTTAAAAGAACAAGGTATCGTACCGGATATCATCGCCGGATCGAGCATGGGTGCCTATGTCGGTGCCCTTTGGGCGAAGGGCTATGATTCAGATGAAATGGAACAAATGGCCATGCAACATAACGGAATTTGGGGTGCTTTAAAATTGGCGGACCCCAAACTCTGGCCAATCCGCGGGCTGCTTCGCGGAGAAATCATCGAAGATGGCCTTCGCAGAAGACTTAAATATGCAAAATTTAAGGAGCTCCGTATCCCGTTGGTTATATCCGGTACGGATTTAGACAACCTCGAAACACACTGGTTTGAAGATGGAGATGTTGCATCCGCGGTGCGGGCAAGTTGTGGACTGCCTGGTATCTTTGCCCCAAAAAAAATTCGGGGCAAAAATTATGTAGACGGTGGAATCGCCGCCCCCTTGCCTGTAGAGAAGCTCAGGCAAATGGGGGCGGATATTGTGATCGCATCCAATGTCATGGTTCCGCCCGAGGAGAGAAACAAACTCGATCAACGGTCCAAGACTTTGCGCCGGCGCTTCGCCAAAAAGCACCCCATCCTCAATTTTCTCAACCAAACTTTTAATCCTTTTTCCTTTGGCAGTGGACTGCAGGTACTGGACCGCTGCGTGCAGGTCGGTCAGGCCCGCAGGCTCTCCTTTAGCCTGAAACAAGCGGACATCGTGATCAATGCCTACAGCTTTCACTCCCGCTGGTACGAATTTTACAAACCTGAGCGCTTCATCGAACTCGGCAAACGGTCCACCGAGGATACCTTACCCGAAATTTTATCGGCGATTCAAGCCGCCACCCCAAAAACATCCATCCATTCATGAACTGTTCCCACCATCCTCTATGGGGCAAAAGATCCGCCGACGAGGCCCGTGCCCTGCAAAACAAAGCTTTTCGTTCATTCATTCGTGATCAGGTCTTCCCCCACTGTGTTCATTACCGAAGAAAATTAACCAGCCTGGGCATTCACCCATCTGATCTTAACAGCCTGGAAGACCTTGCCAAACTCCCGTTCACCAGTAAAGCGGATCTGGCCAATGCGGTAACCGAGGGCCGTATCCGCGATTTCCTCATTCTTCCTGACTCGGAAAAACTTCGTAGGCGCCCCAGTACCCTTCTCCGTGCCTTGTTCACTGGTATCGAAAGAACCCGCAATGCCCTGGATGAGGAATACCGCCCCATCCTACTTACTTCGACTACCGGACGCTCGGCCGAACCGGTTCCTTTCCTCTACACCCGTAAGGATATTAACCACCTAGGAGTCATGGGAGGAAGAATCATGCAGGCGGGCAACTGCACCCGGGAAGACCGTGTGCTCAATGTATTTCCCTATGCTCCCCATCTCGCTTACTGGCTGACCTACCATGCCGCCGATCAGGCAGGGGCTTTTCATCTGGGAACCGGTGGAGGCAAGACCATGGGCACAGATGGTAACTTAAGGCTTCTGGTTAAGAGTAAGCCAACCGTGCTGGTGGGCATGCCAACCTTTGTCTATCATTTACTCCGCCGGGCTCTGGAAGTCGGCGAAAAAGTGGAGGATTTGAAAGTCATTGCCCTCGGCGGAGAAAAGGCTCCTCCCGGCCTGCGCCGCAAACTGGCAGGATTGGCAGAGGAACTTGGCTCCCCCGGTATTCGTATCCTTTCCACTTATGGATTTACCGAGGCCAAGGGAGCGTGGACTGAATGTGCGGTATCGCCAGACGAACCTTCCACCGGATACCATCTTTCCCCCGAGTTTGGAATGATCGAAATCGTAGATCCTCAAACCGGCGATCCCATGCCTCCGGAAACTCCCGGTGAAATTGTTTACACCCCCCTAGATGCCCGTGGATCCATTGTTCTGCGCTACCGCACCGGTGATATTTCTGAAGGCGGTTTAACCTGGTCGCCCTGCCCTGCTTGTGGCCGGACCCTTCCCCGCTTACTCGGCAGAATTTCCCGGGTATCAGAACAACGCAGAATGAAGCTTGATAAAATAAAGGGCTCCCTGGTCGACTTCAATGAACTGGAAGTAATCCTCGACGATGTGGACGGTGTAGGTAGTTGGCAGATCGAACTGGCCAAGGCAAACAACGACCCGATGGAAGTGGATGAACTCCGGCTTCATCTTTCGCTTGAACCAAGTCATTTAAAAGAGGAGGTGGAAGATGTAATCCGCCGCCGTTTTCGTGAAGTTGCCGAGATTACCCCCAATGAAATCGCTTACCATTCTGCCGAAGAGATGCGCCGCTTGCACGGGGTGGGCAAAAACCTGAAAGAAGAAAAAATTGTCGACCATAGATCGATCCCTCAAGCAGTTGCTCCAAGCTCAAAACCTTCCCCGAGAAAACGCATAAAAAGAAAGGAGATTCTAAAATGAGCACCAAGAGTCTGCACATAGTTGAAGGAGTACGGTTACCTTTTACCAGGGCGGGAGGAAAACTGTCTCGGTTGAGTGCTGGGGATCTTGGTACGGCCGTGGTCAAAGGTCTGCTCGCACGCACCGGGATCGACCCCGCCATTATCGATGAGGTAATTATGGGGTGTGTCTGCCAACCTGCGGAGGAGTCCAATCTCGCCCGGGTAATTAGCCTCCGGTCTGGCATTCCACAACACGTCCCCGCCCGTACTGTTCACCGAAATTGTGCATCCGGATTTGAAGCCATCACCCAGGCGGCGGAAAAGATTGCCGCCAACCGGGGGGATATCTTTCTGGTTGGTGGAGTGGAAAGTATGTCCCAGGTCCCCCTGCTCTTTCCTCAATCCGCCTCTTCCAAGTTTGCCCAACTGGCCAAATCCAAAACGCTCCGCTCCCGTCTCGGTGCGATGACAAACTTTCGTCCTCGTGACTTCAGCCCAGTGCCCGCCCTGCTCAAAGGACTGACCGATTCCACCTGCGGCATGGGCATGGGGCAGACTGCCGAACTTCTTGCCCGGGATTTTAATATTTCCCGAGAGCGGCAGGACCGCTTTGCCCTGTCTTCTCATAAGCGGGCGATCGAATCCACCGCCCGCCTAAAGGAAGAGATTATTACCGCCTTTGACCATTATCAAAAACCGGTGCTTGCAGACGATGGACCCCGCCCTGACTCCTCTCTGGAGAAACTCAACCGGTTACGGCCCATCTTTGACCGCCGGCATGGTTCGGTCACCGCAGGGAATTCATCACAGGTCACCGATGGTGCGGTAGCCCTGTTGGTAGCCAGTGAGGATGCATGTAAAAAATATGACCTCAATCCGATCGGCCGGTTAATCGATTATGCCTATTCCGGCTGCCAACCCGAACGGATGGGACTGGGCCCTGCTTACGCCCTCGCCAAAGGAAGAAAGCAGGGAGCCCCCGAACTTTCCGAAATCGATTTAATTGAACTAAATGAGGCCTTCGCTGCTCAGGCTCTTGCGGTGATGGATGCCTGTAAGTCGGAAAAATTTTGTCACGAAAAACTCGGCCTCGAAAAAGTGCTCGGGGAAATGAATGAGGAAATCGTCAATGTAAATGGAGGAGCCATTGCCTTGGGTCATCCAGTTGGTGCCACGGGTGCCAGGCTGGTACTCTCGGCTCTGAAAGAACTGAAAGCACGCCACCAAAAGACTGCCCTTGCCACCCTTTGTGTGGGGGGCGGTCAAGGCGGTGCCTTGTGGCTGGAAAGAAATTAGGAGAACTTGCCATGAACAACCAAAGGATACAAATCACCAACCATAGCGACCGGACTGTCACCTGGACTTTGGAACGGCCCGATGGGCGAGCCAATGTGATTGATCAACTCTTCCTCGATGAAATGAGCCATGCACTCGATGAACTTGAGGGAGATAAACTGGTGACCGCTCTGCTCATCCGCTCGGGTCACCCCAAGATTTTTCTCGCCGGTGCCGATCTGACCACCCTTTCCAAACTTGGTTCCGAAGATTTGCAAAATTTGTTACAATACGGACAGGATACTTTCACGAGACTATCCAGGCTCGATCTAACCACGGTCTGTGCCATCAATGGCCCCTGCCTGGGCGGAGGGTATGAACTCGCCCTTGCCTGTGACCACAGAATTCTTTCGGCCAACCCCAATGCCGTAGTGGGCCTGCCCGAGACCAGTCTAGGCCTATTGCCCGGCTGGGGAGGTTGTTACCGGCTTCCCCGGCTTATTGGCCTGTCTCGGGCATTGCCCACCCTGGCGGGCGGTCGACCCGTCCGTCCAAAAAACGCGGTAAAGCTCGGAATGGTTGATCAAATCGTTTCCGAAGAATCCCTGGAGCAAGCAGCCCGCGAGGTCTTAAATACGGGCAAGGCTTCGCCCCGCTTGCACTTGGATAATCTCCCCCTCATTCGCAACCTGATCCTCTTTCTCGGACGCCGGTCTATTCTCAAAATGACCAAGGGTAAATACCCAGCTCCTATCGCTGCCCTTCAAGTCATTCGCAATGGAATCGGATCTGGTCTCAGCAAGGCGATGGAAAAAGAACGGGATGGCTTTCTCAAACTCGCCAAGTCTGAGACCACCTCCAACCTGTTACACTTTTTCTTTCTTCGGGAACGGGCGAAAAAAGTACCCGCACCCAAGGGAGGAAGCGACCTTCCATCCATCAACCGTGTTCATGTGATTGGAGCCGGTAAAATGGGCGGGGGAATTGCCCAATGGGTGGCCTCACGGGGAATCCCCGTAATTCTGTCCGACCTTTCGCCGGACGCCCTGTCCCTTGGACTAAGCACCGTCCATTCCCTACTCGCTCAGGCAAGCAAGCGGGGCATTCTTTCCTCCCTCTCTGCCCGGCAATCGATGGACCGGATCACTCCGGTCTGTGAATCCGTTCCTATTCGGGAGGGAGATCTCGTCATCGAAGCGATTGTCGAGCGCATTGGGGCCAAACGCACCCTGCTTGCGGATTTGGACACCCGCTCGCCTGTAAATGTTCCCATTGCTACCAATACTTCTGCCCTGTCCATCGACTGTATGGGCGTGGCGATGGAGAATCCTTCCCGCCTTGGTGGTCTCCATTTTTTCAACCCGGTACACCGCATGGAACTGGTCGAGGTCATTCATGGCCAAAAGACCGATCCAGCGGTCATCCGTTCCCTGCTGGGCTTTGTAAACCGTATCGGAAAACGGGCGGTTCTCTGCAAGGACTCACCAGGGTTCCTGGTTAACCGAATCCTGGTTCCCTACCTGGTGGAAGCGGCAATTTTATGGGAAGAAGGAAACGATCCACGGGCAATCGACCGGGCAATGACCGGATTTGGCATGCCCATGGGCCCTCTTCGTCTACTAGACGAAATCGGACTGGATGTAGCCGGTCATGTGGCCAAGGAGCTCAAATTTCGTCTGCCCCGGCTAGCTGCCCCACCTCCTCTGCTTAAGCAAATGAACGAAGGGGGAATTCTCGGCCGAAAATCCGGCAGCGGGTTTTATCTCTACTCCACAAACAAGCGGGGAAAAGTTCATCCTAACCGGGAACTTCTAAAACTCTGCCGGCGGGCCAAACATAAATCATCCATCAGCGAAATGTCCAACCGCATGAACCTGGTCATGCTCAATGAAGCCGCTCGTTGCCTGGAGGAAGGCGTGGTCGACTCACCAAAGGATGTTGATTTTGGCATGATTGCCGGTACTGGATGGGCACCCTTCCGTGGAGGCCCGCTCCGCTATGCAGACTCTATTGGCCTCCGTTCCATCGCGGAAAATATGGAGCGTCTAGCAAACACTCTGGACGAACGATTCGAGCCCTGCCAATACCTGCTCGATTTAGCCCGCAATAACTTAGCCTTTTATTCAGAATCCACCTATTCGATTTCACCTCTCTCATCTAACCAAAAGGAAAGGATCACCCAATGAAAACCATGGAACCAGAAACAAAACCAGAAGGAGCCATCGATCTCACCAGATATTCAAAGGAAAAAAGACAGGCTCTGGAAGTCACTGAGGAGGCACGCGGTCCACGGGTAATGGATGGCTTTGCATCCGGCTTATTCCTGGGCTCCCCAAAATTCTCACCCTTGTATGAAGTCATCCAAAAACCATCCCCTGATGGAGAGGAGGGAGAAAAATTTCTCAAGTCCCTAGAACGCACCCTCGATCTCCATGCCAATCCGGATGAAATTGATGAGACCGGAGAAATCCCGGATGCCTTACTTGAAAAACTAGCCGAAATTGGGGCCTTCGGGATCAAGATACCCAAGGAATACGGAGGTCTTGGGCTCAGTCAGGCAACTTATTCCAAGGCGGCCAAACTGCTTGGCTCACGATGCGGCAATCTTACCGCCCTGCTCTCCGCCCATCAATCCATCGGACTACCCCAACCCCTTCTTCGTTACGGCACCGAGGAACAAAAGAAAAAGTTCCTGCCCGATGTGGCCAAAGGTGCCATTACCGCTTTTGCCCTGACCGAGGATGAGGTGGGATCCGACCCCTCCCGCCTCAATACCCGGGCAAAACCAATCAAGGGGGGAAAGAGTTACCTAATCAACGGACAAAAGCTCTGGTGTACTAATGGTACCAAGGCAAAATACCTCGTGGTGATGGCCCGCACTCCATCCACCACCGGTGCGGGAGGAAAGCGCAAGCGATCCATCACCGCCTTTGTGGTAGATGCCCGCACTCCCGGAATCGAGATTGCCCACCGCTGCCGTTTCATGGGACTTCGCGCCCTGTACAACGGAGTGATCCGTTTTCATAATGTTGAAGTACCAGCAGAGAATATCATCCTGGCACCCGGCAAAGGTATGCGGGTGGCTCTCAATGCCCTGGGTGTAGGCAGGCTTACTCTGCCCGCTGCCTGTTCCGGTCTTGCCTATGAGAGCCTGAAAATTGCCCGGTGCTGGTGTGTGGAAAGACATCAATGGGGATCGGAAATAGGCAAGCACGAAGCGATCGCATCCAAACTTGCGGACATGGCGGCGGATGCCTATGCCACCGATTCCATGGTGCGGATGACCTCTGCCTTGGTCGATGCCAAGGTCGACTTTCGCATGGAGTCGGCCCTTTGCAAACTCTGGGGCACGGAGACTGCCTGGCGGGTGGTAGATGATCTCATGCAAATCCGTGGCGGCCGTGGCTACGAGACCGCACGCTCTTTGGCCAACCGTGGGGACAACCCCGAACCGGTCGAGCGGATGATGCGGGACTCCCGGATCAACCGAATCTTTGAGGGATCCACCGAGATCATGCGTCTCTATCTCGCCCGCGAAGCTCTCGACCCTCACCTGCGGCTTGCCGGAGGTGCGATGGATTCACGCCTGTCCCTCGGCACCCGACTGCTCACCGCGATCAAGGCGGGCATTCATTATTCCATCTGGTATCCAAGGCAGTACCTGCCCAGCCTGGACACTTCCCCCAGTGGCACCAGCCGGAGAACCAGAAAGGCCCTACGCTATGTGGAACGGACATCCCGGAGGCTTTCCCGTTCCCTCTTCCATGCCATGGCTCTCTATGGTCCCGCCCTTGAAAAGAGACAATTATTGCTTGGCCGTTTGGTCGATGTCGCCGGCGAGCTCTTTGCCCTGACTACATCCCATCTGCGGGCTGATGCCATTCTTGCCGGTAAGGAATCCTGTGATGAAATTAAAAAGGAAGACCTGCCCACCGTTCTTGCCTACCTCGATGCCCGTACCCGCAACCGTGTCCGGAGCCTATTTGAGGAATTGAGCAACCCGGCAGATGGCAAAGGCAGAAGGCTGGCCCGGAAAATTCTGGCAGACTAAAAAATTAGATTTTAATCGGTCCGGGATGGTTGATCCCGGAAGCATTACAGGATGCACCTGGCATTTCCGCATGTGGGTTTTTAACTTTGCTTTTACCTGCCGGGATAATCTTGGCGTCAACTATTCGGGGTGGATCGTGCCGATTAGGTGTCGGATTACCCGGTATTGAATCCCCGGTTTGCTTCGTCCAAAGAGAGAGAAGGGAACGGGCTTGCTCGAGAGCTTCCACATGGTTCGCTTCATTAACCAGATTCGAGAGTTGGTGCGGATCCTTGTTTACCATAAACAATTCCTCCGGCGGACATGGATTGGCAAAAATCTGCAACTGCTGAGGGTTGGTCTTGCCTGCGGCATGAGCCTTCCAAAGCTCGGCACCGGCAGGGTAATAATCATCTGATTCGTAACAAAGATTCTGCTGGTTCGGGAAATTATTTCGAATGTAGAGATACTCCCCAAACCGAACCATCCGTTCATGGTTCTGGTACACATGCCAGTTATGCTCCGCAAAAATAACATCCCTAAGCGTCGCCTTCGGATCTTTCAGTATAGAAAGAAAACTCCGCCCCTGCACACATTCAGGCTCCTTAGCACCTGCCAACTCCAGGCAGGTGGCACTCAGATCAATTGCACTGATCAAACTTGATGTGACCGCGGGACGGTCGATCAACTCTGGATAATGAACCACCCAGGGCGTTTTAATTCCGCTGTCATACATCCGTGATTTGCAACGGGGGAAGGGTCTGCCGTTATCCGCCGTCACCACAATCATGGTGTTTTCCAGAACCCCCTGTTTTCGTAATTCCTTCGTCACCAATCCCACATAGTGATCAAACCGGCTGACCTCATGATAATATCCGGTAAGATCATCCCGGGTGATCGGAGTATCAACCATGTAAGGAGGAATCACTACATCTTCTGGTGAGTATTGGATAACCTCTTCGGTTACATTCCATGGCCGATGGGCATCGGTTGAGGCAAACCAAAAGAAGAAGGGCTTATTCTTTGGCCGGCTCCTTACATGGCCAACCCAGTCCTCTTCCTTGCCCGGTCCGCCCCCACCAGTGATTTGGTCAAAGGCACGGTCCTTTTTCCCAAACATATGATTCTTCCCCGACAACACGGTATAGTACCCAGCCTTTCGTAAAAGTTCAGGGAAACGGACCTGTTCATCCGGCAATCGAACATGCAACTCCGGTGCACCGGTGTTGTGGGGATACCGACCGGTAATAATGCTGCACCGGGACGGACTGCAGCTACTGGTGGTTAGGTATGCGTTATCAAAACGCATGCCATTCTCCGCTAGAAAATCGATATTTGGAGTTTCGATGACCGGATGTCCGTAACAACCGAAATCGTCCTGCGAGATATCATCGGCGATAAAGAATACGATGTTTGGTTGCCTGGAAACAGCACTGCCTGCGTAAAATAAAAAGATGCTAATTAACCACCAAGGATAATTCATTTTTCGTGGCTATCGATTAATCGTATAGGCAAGCCAACCCAATCAGGATCAACTTAAGGTTGGTAGGGTGAGCGGGTGTAATTGAGATCGTCGAGAATCGCTTCCAACTTCCGACCATATTCAATATAGATTTCCACCGGATCTCCCGCATCCGCATTCTGGGAATCGGCATCGTGAAAGACCGCTGCCAGATGGGGCTCGATCGAGATCCCTCCATCATATCTATTCGCTTGTAGATCGGCCAAAATTTCGCGTACCTTCCCCTGCCCCTCACCGGGATAAAGATAAACTTCCTTACCTCCATTATCCGCACTGGGTTCCAAACAGTCCTTGATGTGAACATAGGCAATATGCTCGCGTACCTTTTGGTAAAACTCCCACGGATCCTGCCAGGGTTGCCCATCTTTGGACCGGTCCCGGTTAAATACAGGATTAGCAGTATCAAAGACCAGTTTCATTCGAGGAATTGCATCGATCAACTCCAGAGTATGCTGCCAGCTTAGCCCACCGTAGTTCATGCAATTTTCATGCAGGGCGGATATGCCCTCAGCCGCAAACAAGTCCACAATAATTTGCAACCTGCGTATACGCTCCGCCACCATCAGGTCTTCTCCTTCAATCACCTTGTAGCTCATGATGCGCACCATTTTTGCACCCAGTGCTTTCATGCGTGGGATCGCCCGTTTCACTTCATCCAAAGTGATGGAAAAATCATCCCGTACATCCTTTCCCCAGTTGGCAATGGCAGATCCGAACGCATTTACATACACCCCTGCCTCATCCAGGGCCCGGCGGAACTCGTCAAACTCCGCATCCGATACATCATGCAAATTTTTCCCATTGAGGCATCGTGCTTCGATCGCATTCCATCCAATCGTCTTGGTCGTAGATATCTGGATGTTTCCATCCTGCGATGCTTCGTCGGCAATTCCGGTCAGGTACATAAATAAATTCGGTAAGAGTTACGAAAGGGTAATCAATTCACCACCGGCTTTAGCTGAGGCATACACCGCTTCGATCAATTCCACCGCCCGGCGGGCTTCCCTGCCGTCCACCTGAGGGGTTTCGCCTAATCTCAGGGCACCGAGTGCATCCTCAAAATTCCGTTGGTGCCATTGGAAATCTATCGCCTTAGGATCCGCCGCACCGGCGCCCGCCTGTACGGAACTGACGCCAAATCTATCCAAAATTTCCTCGTCTCTGGGCAATGGATTCCTGAGGTCCCACAGATCAAACTTATCATCGCACATGCGGATGGATCCCTTGTTTCCAGACACATGAATGGATGCGGGCAGTCCCGTATTGGAGTAACAGGCGGTACTTGCCTGGATTACACCCCTCGCCCCATTGGCAAACTCAAGCATCGCCACTGCCACATCCTCCACCTCTATGCCCTCATGGGCTTCCAGTCCACAGGAAGCACGCACACTTTTTACCGGGCCCACCAGATGGAGCATCAAATCAATCGTATGGATGGACTGGTTCATCAGGGCACCTCCGCCATCCAGTTCCCAGGTACCACGCCAGGCACCACTGTCATAATATTCCTGCGAGCGCCACCACTTGATCGCTACATCCACCAGTACCACTTTTCCCAGTCTGCCGTTTTCAATTGCACGCTGGAAAATTTCGGTGGATGGATTAAACCGGCGGGGAAAGATCCCGGCAAGCATCACGCCCGCTTCATCACAGGTCTTGATCATTTGATCAATCCGGGCGGTGGTCACTTCTAAGGGTTTCTCGCAAATAATATGTTTCCCCGCTTTGGCGGCTGCTTCCACATGTTCGAGGTGTACCCCGCTGACAGATGCCACTGTGACCACGCTCATTCCCTCATGGGCCAGAAATTGATCCAGATCAGAATACCCCGCACATCCATGCTGCTGGCCAAACGCATTGGCTTTATCCTCCTTACGGGCATAGGCGGCAACCAGTTCCGCTCCGGTCATTGCCTTGAGTGCTTCGGCATGAAAATCACCAATCACACCGGCTCCAATAATTCCTACTTTCTGGGTGGCTGGTGCGATCATTTAAAAACGGGCTGAAAAATAAACAATTGGTTCATGAGGTTGCTTTGTTTTTCATCCGCAGATGAGCCCATGTCACCAGGGCAAGAAATACGCCTAGGCCGACCGTGCCGATGGGGAATCCATTGGGCAGGGTCTTGGTGGTGGCAGTGTGGCCAGCTGCCAGCCCGGTGATAAGCAGGGAAGTTCCCAGTAAGAGATTCCAGACCAAGCGACTGTTGCCCTTGGGCAAATCGTCTTTAAGCAAGCGGGAGGAATTCATCATCAGGAAAAAGGCGAGGCAGGCGATGGGGAACAATACATAACCAAAGGTAGAGGTAACCACCGCCAGATAGGCTTTGGATCCGCCATCCCAGAAGACCGGCCAAAACACCCCGAACAATCCCGTGAGAATGCCCGCCTTGTGTGCCTTTCCGCCATGCTGTGCTCCCAATGCCTCACAAAAAACAAAGCCGGAGATCAGGCAAAGAATGGAGATGGTGGACAGAGCCATGGCAAGCACCCCCAGTCCAAAGATCACATTGGAAAAGGAAACATCTCCACTGATAGCGGAAAGAGATTTGGCAAAATTTGCGGTATTTCTGGGCACAAGCATGGCGGCAAGACGGGTCTCCACCTGTCCGACTTCTAAGATCTCTGATCCCTCGATCGCATTTTTTCTACGATCAATCAGTTTATTAAAATCATTGATCCCAGCGGAGGATTCAACCAGTACCACCTGGCCATCCTTCTCCTCCAGCAATCCATCATAAGGCTGCCCGTGAAACATGTAAGCGGATGCAATCACCACACAGGAGACTGCCAGCACATAGGGAATGACCATTCCGGTGGAGAGATCAAAGATTGCCAGCCCTCGGTGTTCCCTTCCCCATTTCTTCGATAGCATGGAGTATGGGAGCAGGAAGGTCATGTTTATCCCCACCGCGGTGGCGGCAGCTCCCACCATACGCATACGCTGGGTATTAACGATCTCCTCCGTCCAGAATGCCCGCAGGTCCGCCTGTTCGATCTTTTCGAGGATGGGAAGAAATACTTCCGCTGGTTGCCACAAAATACTCAGGTCTGGAATAAATCCAGACAGGGCACCAAGCAGATTAAAATCTTCTGCCGAAGTGGAAATCTTAAGCACCACTCCCATGAAACAAAGCACGATCCCCGCGACAATCCCCTTCAGTACCCATTCGTATATTTTGATTCCCACGCCCTCGTTTCCGTAGCACAGGGTAATTGCAGTTACCGCGAGAAAGATAATACCGGAAACCAAAAATTTGGAACCATCACCCCCATCGGCAAAAGCTTCGGGAAACAGGTTCTGGCTTACTGCCCCATAGGCGAGGGAGTACTGCGGGAGTGCCCAGACCAGATTGGCCAGCAAAGTGGCAATCAACCACCCCCATGCCAGCACCGGGTTAATTTCATTGCGCATCGCCTCAAAGGGTGAACGACCAGTGGACAGGGTAATATAACTGATCGCACAGAGCATGACCACCCCAAGGATCATTGCCAGCAACTGTACCCAAAGGATGGAGTATCCGCCAATCACTCCAAGGAAGAGCGCACCGGCAAGCGAACCGCCACCCAGAGTTATGGCACTTTGCAACCAACCGGGACCGGAAAGTTTGGCAAAGGTTTTATATTTTCTCCAACCACCTGCTTCGGTGGCCCGGGCGAGTTGCTCGCGATCAATCTTCATCCCTATTTCAACTCCTTGATTCTGAGATTACGGAATCGGTATACCTGCCCCTTTTCTCCATGGTGCTGAATGGCAATATAGCCTTCGGAATCGAGATCATCGGAAATATCGAGGGTTTGCACGCCGTTGACCCACACGGCTAATTTTTCGCCCACGCAACGGATGCGGTACTTATTCCAGTCATTACGTTTCAATGCATTTCTTTTTTCATCC
>CALKMX010000067.1 GCA_938091675.1 uncultured Opitutales bacterium | reverse complement strand
AGCGGGCGACCGATCGGAGGCAATTTTACCGTACCTCTCGCATGCCAGCGCGGAGCAGCGTTGATAAATTCACCCTCCCACAGCATCGCCAAAGTGCAAAGCTCCTGGTCAAACACCAGGTTGGTTCCCCCGGGATATCCCACTGCAAAGCTTCTCGAACTGGTACCGATTATAAAATTGCGGAAATGCACCGCTTTTTGCCCATCAGGAACAATCATGTGCGGGGGAATCCCGGGACGGGAAACGGACTGGGATTTTTCCTCCGTCAGAAAAGTATTCTTGGCAAAACCCGGGCCTTTGACTCCAAGAATCAATCCCTCCCGCCCGGTGTACTCCACATATTCCAGCCGCAGTTTATTATCTCCCGGGTGCAGGTTGACTTTGCCGGTTTTCATCCGCCCGGTGGCACCCAGTCCCTTTACCTCAACCACCTGTTTATCATTGATGTAGAGGCGGGAAACATCATCCGAATCCAAGGAAAACGCAAACTCTCCCTCTCTCTTGATTTTTAAATTCCCTTCCCAAACCAGGGCAAAATGCTCCTCTCCTTTATATCCCCGCAATGAAACCACACCATCGGGCTGCTTTTCGACTTTTGCTGGTTTGAGGGCGTTAAAATCTGGAATCTGCTTGTACTCCCCGGTGTAAGCACTACGGGTGAGGTTTTCCAGAAGTCCACCTTCCAGGGGCAGTGGATGATCCCTGAGTAATTCCTCCGCCTTCCAGTAGGTTTCCTTGTCCAGGTATTTGGCCCGCCATTTGGCTACGGTGTTTGGATCGACGGTGGCATCCCTTTTGGCCAGACCATTCATTTCACGGACAAAGGTTAAGATCCCGGCGATCTGGCGGTCATTCAGCACAGCACCCTGGGGGGGCATCATCAGGTCGTAGTTTTTGCCGGCCACATCCATTTTCCCCATCACCCCGTGGAGTACGATCTTGATCGCCCGGTCGGGCTCACCCTTTACCCAGGCACTGTTGACCAAAGGTGGAGCCGTGCCTTCCACCCCACCCTCGCCCTTGGCACCATGGCAGGCCGAGCAGTAGGTTTTGTAGAGTTCTTCTGCATTAAGATTGACCGCATGTGCACTTTGGACCCAGCCCCATGCCCATCCGCAAAGGATGATCGAAAATGAAAACTTCTTGTTCATCAGATGTGTGTTATCTAATAGCCGACATCATATTCTTAAACGCAAATATTGCGTATTTATTCTGTCGATTTACGCCAACTAGGCAAATGGTGTGCAACAGATAATCTCCATTTAAAGGGTTGGATTTTCTCGACTTGGGAGAAGGCAATACCCATTAATCGTGCTATGAACCGATGGATAGCACTCTTTCTTTCCCTGTTTATTTCCCTGTTTTCGTATGCGAGGGAGGATAAACCGAATGTGATCCTGTTTCTGGTCGATGATCTCGGCTACACCGATCTCAGCTTAACCGGTAGCACCTTTTACGAAACTCCCAACCTCGATGCCCTCGCCAAACGGGGCGTCTTTTTTGACAACGCCTATGCCGCCAATCCCGTCTGCTCCCCCACCCGTGCCAGTGTGCTCACCGGCAAATATCCCAGCCGGATCGGGCTGACCAACCACAGCGGTAGTTCCGGTGCCCGTGGGCCCAAGTACATACTCGAACCACCCGCAGTCAAAGGGAATATGCCCGCTGAAGATCTCACCCTCGCGGAAGCCTTTAAGAAACACGGCTACGCCACCGCTCATGTGGGCAAATGGCACCTGCAGGCACACCACCAGAAAGGCAGCGAGCACTACCCGGAAAACCATGGGTTCGATCTCAATGTGGCAGGCCATAAAATGGGACAACCCGGCTCCTTTCTTTTTCCCTACAAGAGCAAACAGCACCCAAGCACCAATGTTCCCGGACTGGAGGACGGCAAGCCGGGCGATTACCTGACCGATGTCCTCACCGACCATGCGATCCATTTTATTGAAGAGAAAAAAGATAGCCCCTTCTTTTTGAATTTCTGGTTTTACACCGTGCACACACCCCTCGGAGCCAAGCCTGAGAAACTGAAAAAATATCAGGAAAAAGCCAAGGCAATAGGGCTGGATAAAAAAGGGGCTCCGGGCATCCCCGTCCACCAGAGCTTTGCGGATTCCCGCCAGGACAACCCTACCTATGCCGCGATGGTGGAAAGCCTCGATGAAAACATTGGAAGAGTGCTCGCCACCCTCGACCGGCTGAACCTGCGGGACAATACCATCCTGCTTTTCTTTTCCGACAATGGCGGGCTTTCCACTGGAAGCAGCCAAAGTTCTGTCACCTCCATCCTGCCCAACAAAGCGGGCAAGGCATGGGTTTACGAAGGAGGAATCCGCGTACCCTTGATTATGGACTATCCCGGCCTTGCCCAAAGTGGCCGTACCATTTCCGAGCCTGTGATTAGTAACGATTTCTACCCCACACTGCTCGATCTTGCCGGTCTGCCCCTCGAGCCCAATCAGCATGTGGATGGAGTATCCCTCAAGCCTTTACTCAAAAAAGAAAACCAAAAACTCGGACGGGAAGCCCTCTATTTTCATTATCCTCATTACCACCACATCAACAGCATGGGTCCATCCGGTGCCATTCGCATGGGGGATTACAAACTGGTGATTAAGTATGAGGATTCTTCCACCGAGTTGTACAACCTTGGCAATGACCGGGGAGAAA
>CALKMX010000066.1 GCA_938091675.1 uncultured Opitutales bacterium | reverse complement strand
GCGGTGTACCCCTTCAATCCCTTTCTCACTCCAAGGCTTGACTGCTTCCAAGGGGCCAAGGAACATTTCAAAAAGGCGAAGGGAATCCGCTCCATACCCATCGATCACCAAATCGGGACTGACCACATTTCCCACACTTTTTGACATTTTATTACCATCTTCTCCAAGAATGAGTCCCTGATGAAATAATCGTTTATAGGGTTCGGGATTGGCCAGCACCCCTTCATCATAAAGAAATCGGTGCCAAAAGCGGGCGTAGAGTAAGTGAAGCACGGCGTGTTCCGCTCCACCA
Source organism: uncultured Opitutales bacterium (assembly GCA_938091675.1). Lineage (GTDB taxonomy): Bacteria > Verrucomicrobiota > Verrucomicrobiia > Opitutales > Seribacteraceae > Chordibacter. Next base: position 8,867 of record CALKMX010000066.1, on the reverse strand, counting down.
ATGTAAAAATCGGGGCTTCCCCAGTAGGCTTCTTTTTGTTTATCGACCAACTGGTCAGGGTTTTGAGGATCGATGTAGCGGAGATGGTACCAGCAGGACCCTGCCCATTGGGGCATGGTATTGGTCTCGCGGGTGGCAGAAACCCAGTTTTCGCCTTCTGGTTTGGGTTCGCTGCGGGAAATGGATTTGCCAGTTTCCAAATCGAACCAAATTTCAAGCCATTCAGAGATAGTGGAGAGCGGGCTTTCTCCGGTCCCTGATGGTTGATAGTTTTCAACTTCCGGCAACTTTAATGGGAGCTCAGCGGCAGGCAACGGCAGGGCGAATACGGTTTGCCCCTCTTTATCAGTGGTTACAGGATTTTCGGGGATCAAATCCTTAAGCAATCCATCCGTACTTTTGGCCCGGTCATAATCCTCTGATGTTACCCAGACTAAGGGAATCGGTTCTCCCCAGTAACGCTGGCGGGAGAAAATCCAGTCACGAAGTTTGTAATTTACCGCACCTTTGCCGACAGTTCTTGATTCTAAATCGGTAATAATTTTGGATTTGCAGGCATCCGCATCCATTCCGTCGTACATACCAGAGTTAACCATCAGTCCGGGACCGGAGTAGGGTAGTTTGCCCTTATCTTCGTCCCCATCGGGATGAGCAATGACCCGCTTGATTTTGATCCCAAATTTCTCTGCAAATTCAAAATCCCGCTCATCGTGGGCAGGCACGGCCATGATAGCTCCGGTGCCATAACTAATTAGTACATAATCGGCTACCCAAACTGGGATTTTTTCGCCGTTTGCCGGGTTAATGCAGTAGCTCCCAGTAAAAACTCCGGACTTATCTTTGGCCAGATCGGTGCGGTCCAGGTCGCTTTTCTTGGCCGCAGTCAATACATAGGCACTCACTTCATCCTTTTTTTCAGGAATGACCAATTGATCGAGTAGGGGATGCTCAGGGGCAACCACCATGTAGGTGGCACCGAACAGGGTGTCTGGTCGCGTCGTGTAAACCGATAGCTTTTCGTCCTTACCCTCAATCTCAAACTGTACTTCCGCACCCTCGGAGCGGCCGATCCATGCTTTTTGCTGACGCTTGGTGGATTCCGGCCAGTCGAGCTCATCCAGTCCAGCCAAAAGCTTTTCGGCGTAGGCGGTGATGCGCAGCACCACCTGCCTTAGGTTTCGTCTTTCTACCGGGTGATTTCCCACCTCAGACTTTCCGTCCACAACTTCCTCATTGGCCAGTACCGCCCGAAGGGTTGGACACCACCAGACCGGCTTTTCATCCACATAAGCAAGCCCTCTTTGGAAAAGCTTGAGAAAGATCCACTGGGTCCACTGATAATATCCCGGGTCTGTCGTGTTGATTTCGCGTTCCCAGTCGATGGCAAATCCGATGCTTTTGATTTGGCGGCGGAAGTTGTCGACATTTGTCTTGGTGGTCACGGATGGGTGAGTGCCAGTTTTTATGGCATATTGCTCCGCGGGTAACCCGAAAGCATCCCAGCCCATGGGGTGCAGGACATTGTATCCACAGGCTTTCTTGTAACGGGCTAAAATATCAGATGCCACATAGCCTTCTGGATGTCCGATGTGTAAACCGGCACCCGAAGGATAGGGGAACATGTCCAGGGCATAATACTTCGGCTTGTCCGATTGATCGTCCGCCCGGAAAGTGTTTTCGCGTTCCCAAAATCCCTGCCATTTCTTTTCAATGCTGGAAAAATCGTAGTTTTGTTCGTCTTCGGCCATGCTTATATCTAGGAAACAGTCCAAAATGAAGGATTATAAGGAGTTTGGCAAAAGCAAACCCACGGGGAATACTTTTGGTAAAACTTACCTTGGTGCGCGATTGTTTTCTTCAATCATTTTCTTGATCACCTTAATTTCGGAAGATAATTGCTCCATCCGTCCCTGGAGGTCATGAAGGCTGTCACGAACAGGCTCCGGGTTATTTTTTCTTCGCTCAATCTCTTGCTTGATGGACATTTCCGCATTGGATTCATCCATGCTGTTCATAATGACTCCAATCACCAGATTGAGCACGATCATCGTGCCAATTAGCACGAAACTTACAAAAAAGAGAGCGGCACCCAGGGGAGAGGCGGATGAAACTGGGTTCCACCTTGTTAAATCGTCCATGGAATATCCATACGAATCAGAACCGTACATATTTATGTACATAACATCCGTCCAGTCTTCCAATGTGACGACCCGGAAGAGAGAAAGGACGGAAGTTTGGAGATTGCGGAAATGAACTGGGTCATTTTCTCCAAAAAGAAAGACGGCCATAACCCCGTAAACATAAAAGAGCAAAAAGAGGAGTATGCTTACATAAAACATCGAAGGCAGGCTTTTCAATAAACAGGAAACCAGAAGTTGTAGCTTGGGGATCGCAGTGATTAGCCTTAACACCCGTAAGATACGGGCAAGTCGTAAAACAGGCAAAAATGCCCCACCCATATGAAGAAACGGTTCAAGTAGGCACGCGGCTACAATGGCAAAATCAAATACATTCCAGGGGTTTTTGAAATAATGGAAAGGACGGTTGCCCTCTGCCAAAATTTTGATGAGGGCTTCGATCGTGAATATAAAGAGGATAGCACGATCTAAAAATCCTAGAATTGCTGCATTTTGCTGGGCGAAATGGGGGTAGGTTTGAGCCCCCACAACCACTCCGGCCAAAAGTATGGTAACAAGGATAAAACGATTAAATAAGGAGCTTTGTGCTAGAACTGAACAGCGGGAGCAAATCATCAATTAAAAAAACTTAGGTTTCCTAAAAATCATGCCAAAGAAGCAACTACTACTACACTTAGATAGCATGAATAAAGACCGATATTAAATGAGGAAGTACCCCATTCAATAATCAGGGTAAACTAAACCAAGGAAGGCAAAAATTTAAGCAACTTGCCACAGCCAAACTCAAGTGTGCGAACAATATTTTCGTAATTGGAGTTTGCATCGGTGGATTCATCCCGGTCAAACGGGTCTGCGATGTAGGGGGAATCACCTGCAGGCAAAAACATGCCGATAGGTCTGACTTGTCCGCGGATGTAAAACTTTCGTGACTTGGTATACTCTTCACTCTCTTTATCCAGGCTAACAATTAGATTAGCCGAAGAAAGTTCGCCCATATTCACCCTGCGTGAACTACCAGCCAATTCGTAACCAAACTTTTTCGCAGTATGAACCATTCTTTTGTCGAAAGGACAAAACTCATAAGCGTCCGAAATCCCTCTAGCTGATGGCCGTATACTCCCAAAATGATCTGATAAATGAAGCAAGTGCCTCATGATTTCCCGTGCCAAAGGTGCGCGTGATAAACCGCGCTTGCTTAGAAATAAAATGTTGGTCTGCTCAGCCGAGTAATATGGAGTTTGGTAAAGGCTTGAACCATTTAGGGAATCAAAGTCTAGGCCCGGTTCAGTAGAGAGGGAATGATCAGGCTTGGGAGATCCGAGCTTTTTCTTAATTCTTCTAAAAATATTTGATGTGTTTGAAGATTTGTTTGTTTTTGTCATGTAATGTCCGCCAGTTTGTAAAGATTGATTTAATGTAATATCGCAAGGTTACCAAATTGGGAAGCTAGTTCGCCTGTTTTGTGAAAAAAATTTAACCATATTGCTAGATTGGGCAACTTTCATGCCAAGCAATCGAAAACACCGAAATTGGATCAAAAAAGTTCAAGCAGTTAGAGAATTCCCGAATCTTTCCGAAAGGCAGATAAAAGCCTTGAAACAGAAAAGTGGCTCAGAGCAGCAGTTTTACCGCTCTTTTGAGCGAGTCTGCAAATGTTTGAACATCCTGTTCAGTATTATAAAAGGAGAACGATGCCCGGGCCGTTGCAGGATATCCAATTTTTTGCATGAGGGGTTGGCAGCAATGATGGCCTGTTCTGGTTGCCACTCCTTCAGCATCCAAGAGCGTGGCCAGGTCATGAGGGTGTACTCCGGCAACGGTAAAGCAAAAGACACCGGCCTTGTTAGGGGTCGTTCCATGTTCTGTTAAACCTCTAAGATCAGAAAGTAATTCGCGGGTGGTTTTAAGGAGTGATTTTTCATGGGTATCCACCTTTGGAAAATCGATGTTTTCCAAATATTTAATGGCAGCCCCCAGACCGACGGCCCCGCTTACATTGGGAGTCCCTGCCTCGAAACGCTGAACTCCACTGGCGTAAGTTGTCCCGGAGAAACTAACCTGATCGATCATATCTCCTCCGCCCTGATAGGGTACCATGTCAGGTAAAAGTTCTTTCTTTGCAAAGACTACCCCGATCCCCATTGGGGCAAATAATTTATGACCGGAAAAAACAAAAAAGTCGCAACCTATATTCCTGAGATCAAGCTTGAGGTGAGGGACTGATTGGGCACCGTCGAGGATGACTTTCACCCCATGACTATGTGCCTCTTCTATGATTTCTTTCACCGGATTAACCGTCCCTAGAACATTGGAAACATGGCAAAGTGCCAGGATTGTGGATTGAGGGTTGGCGAGAAATTGGCTCAATATTTCACGGTCCAGCGAACCATCATCCAAGACCGGAACCACCCGAATCTCAGCACCCGTAGATTGGGCCACCATTTGCCAGGGAACAATGTTTGCATGATGTTCCATCTCGGTAAGTATAATCTGATTGCCCGGCTTAAGGATGGGCTCGGCAAATGAGCGGGCGATCATATTTAGCCCCTCGGTGGCTCCACGGGTAAAGATAATTTCTTCCGATCCCACCCCAAGCCAATTCGCTATCTTTTGACGGGAATCACGGTACAAGTTTTCTGCATCTTCGGCTAATTCGTACACTCCCCTGTGCACATTAGAATTGTTGCATTCGTAGTACTCCTTAACCGCATCAATTACCATTTGTGGTTTTTGCGAGGTAGCCGCATTGTCCAAGTATACTAAGGGCTTACCACGATTCTTTCGTGAAAGTATGGGGAAGTCCTTACGGATTTCATAAGGATCAAATGTTAAAGGCTTGGACATTCTTCATAGTCTATTGTTTGTGTGCCTAGGCACCAATTAGAAAATGAACTAAGTGATGATTGGTGTGCTGGAAAGAGACTGCCGAACACTAAACTAAACCCATTGGCTCAAAAAACAATTTTCGCATTGGGTAGAGCTTTCTGCAGTGATTCGACTCCCTTGTCGGTAACTGCTGAATTCCAGAGGTAAATCTCTTCAATATCTTTGAATTGGGAAAGATCTTTCACAATATCGTCTGTCACTTTGGTGCCTGATAAATTGAGGTATCGCAAAAATTGCATCCCTTTCAGTTGCTTTACTCCTTGGTTAGTAATTTCGGTATTTCTTAATGCAAGCCAAGTTAGGTTTTTCATTTTTTTGACATTGCCCATGACTGAGTCTGTCACCTTGGTTCTTGAGAGATCAAGGTGAGAGATATTATTTTGTACACTGGATAAGGCACCGACTGCACTATTATCAATCAAGGACGGACCAGAGGAGAATTCAGCCCTGATCATGCTATGCTTCTCGGACAGGGGAGCAACAAGTGCACCCGTTTTTGAGGCTACATCGATTTGAGTCTTGGAGGGTTTGGAAAGCCTTTTTCCTAATTGATCTACCAATGGTATTTTACTGTCTGCAACAGAGGTTAGGGAAACCGCAACTTTTTCTTCTTTGGGCCGCTCAAAAACATCAGACGGGTACTCTTTAGCTCCCTCATCGATCCATTTTTTAAAAAGTTCAATTTCTTCTGGGCTCAATGGATCACCTTTGGGGGGCATAATTTCTGAATCATCAGGATCAAGGGTAATTACGGCATAAAGGGTGCTTTCTTCATGATCACCACGGTCAATGATTGCTCCGTCCAAATTTCCTTTGAGTACTGCTTCGTAGGTATCCAGTGCCAGGCCTGCTTTGGGGTGAATGGTCCTGCCGTTCTTAACATAAGGTTCACCATGACAATCGAGGCATCTTTCCTCCAAAATTGGAAAAATATGATCGTGAAAACTTATTCCTCCGCTGGCATCAGTGACTCCACCACCTCCTGCTTTCGGCTTTGCTCCTTCTTCTATCCACCGTTTGATAATATCGATTTGTTCGGTGGTTAAGGGACCCCCCTTAGGTGGCATGAACATATCGTCATCTTCATCCAAAGTAAGTACTTCATGAAGATAGCTGTCTTCCACATCACCGGGAGTAACGACTGTATTATCCAGATTGCCTTTCATTACCAGATCATAGGTGCTAAGTGCCAGTCCAGCCTTGGGTTGTATGGTTTTCCCATTTTTTTCATAGGCTTCCTGGTGGCAACTAAAGCATCGATCTTCCAAAATGGGCAGCACATGGTTGCTGAAGTCGATGGGTTCGCCAGGTTTGGGTGGACCGCCGGATTTCATTTCTAAGGCCAAGTTGGGGTCTTGTCCTAAGTTGACCGACTTGTAAGCAAAAAATGAACCAGGTCTAAGAGCGGGCTTCTTCTTGGGGGGAGCCATTAAGCGAGGACCATCTACAGGTTCTTCCATCGATACTTCTGGCTCAGGTGAACTGGCTGTAGGGGTTGAATTATCGACCATGGTATCCTGTGAAGCTAATTTTCTAGGGTCACCAATAGGAATTTTACCTTGTTGGGAAACTTCCCTAAGGTATGCCTGATCGTTGGTGGTGAGTTGATTATACGGAACGGGGTACAGTTTTTTATCCTTACCCTCTAGGTAAAAGGTTTGACCTTCGTAACTCAATACCCGTGCAGTGAATGATTGTCCACTAACCGCAGTAAATGTCCTAAAAGGCTCCTCAGCAAGAAGTGCTGAAGCATTGAAAAAGTAAAAGAACAGGAAAATGTACCTGCCCACTCCCATCATATAGCTAGGTTTCGATCCTTACGTATTCAAGACATCCAACAAAGGCTCACCATCATGGGCAAGCTTGAATGGACGGCCTGATGGTGAGTACTGCACATCGCTCAGAGGAAGCCCCATGTTGTAACCAATGGTTGCATTCAAAGAAGCAGGGTCAATAAACTTACCATCCACAGGGTTGCGTCCTACTTTGTCCATTTTCCCGTACACGGTACCGCCTTTTACGCCACCTCCTGCAAGGAAGGCGGAGAAACCATAGGGCCAGTGGTCACGACCGTTACCACCATTAATTCGTGGTGTCCTACCAAACTCGGAAACAAGCACAATCATGGTATCTTCAAGAAGTCCACGCATTTCCAAATCAAGAAGTAAAGCACTGAGACCCTTGTCCAAATCTGCACAGTTGTTTGCGACCGATTCAAAGTTGTTGGAGTGTGTATCCCAACCTCCTCTGTTAACTTCGATGTAACGGACTTTGTTTTCCACTAGTCTACGGGCAAGCAAGCAGCCCTGACCGAATGCGGAACGACCATACAAATCCTTCATGGCATCCGGTTCGGAGGCGACATCAAATGCTTTCAAGTCTTCACTGCGCATCAATTTAATGGCATCATTATATAGGTCGGTGTAGGCACGTACCTGTTTTTGATCATAGGTGCCAAGAAAGCTGGCATTCATCTTTTGTGCCATAGCAAGTCGGCCGTCAAAACGAGTTTGGTCTAAGTAGTCAGCTGCCTTACTATTCGCTAATCCCGCATTAGGGTTACCAATAGGAAGAGGTCCATATTTTGACTCAAGAAATCCAGAACTTCCGATACGCCCATTGATCGCGATGTTCATGGGAATAGTCGAATTGATGGGGCCAGACATTTTGGCAATCCAACTACCAAAGGTCGGGTGTGAAATAGTTCCACGCATTTGATAACTTGTGTGCATCAAATAAGTGCCCTGGGCGTGTGCACCTTGACTGGTCATCATCGTGCGGATGATGGCAGCGTTGTGCATGTGCTTAGCTGTTTCGGGAAGGTTTTCAGAAAGAAACACTCCATCCGCACTCGTTGCAATTGGACTAACCGGACCTTGGTAGCTGTCTTTGTCCGCATCTGTGTTCGGGGCAAAAGTGTCCATATGAGACATCCCTGCAGACATGTATAAATAAATCAAATGGCGTGCTTTGGCTGGGCGAGGACCTGGCTGAAAAGCATGGGCAGGGGTGTGTATGTAAGATCCTGCCATGGGCAACAAACCAACCCCAAGGCAGGCTTTAGCTGCACTGGCAACAAATTCTCTACGGCTCAACTCATCGAGGGTCTTTAGGTCAGATTTCATATCACTAATGGTTAATTATATTAAGAGATTAACGGATAAACAAAAATTCGTGGCTGTTTAATAAAACCCAGGCAATGTCTTTGTGGATATCATCATTGCTAAGCATTTTCAGGCTTTGTGTAAATTCGGACATTTCCCGAGTGGTCGGTTTTCGCTGGAGGATCGCTTTGAAGGCATAGTTAATTTTATCCACCATGGATGCTTGCTTAGCCAGCTTGTTCATAAACTCAGAGTTGTTATTGCTGATGATATTTTTCTCAACATATCCATTCATAATTGCCAGGACTTGATCAACTGCAGCTTGTTTGTGTGAAACCTGTATTTGATCTCTTGGTGAGCCGCCAAATTGTCTGATAAAATGTCCAGCGGGGGCAGGGTGACCCACCTCAGATGCACGCAAGGAGTTGGTGTCACGGGTCTGGGTGCCTTTGCGTTGGTAAGATTGAGAAGATCTGGAAGAGCTATCCATACCTGCCATCATCTCGTCTTTATCCATCATTTCATCCATCGCTGGAAGGTTGGCGACAAATTGTTCCTTACAATTATCGCAGCAAAATGCCACGGTTTCCCCTTTCTCATTCTTGGCGGTTATACTTGGATCTGCGTCTCTTCCAGTCCTGATGGGGCATTTTTCATTGATAGGCTTAGGTCTATTTTCAGCTGCTTTTACCATTTCAGAACTGGCTCCGGGAGGAGGGAAGCCAACTTGGTCCAAAAA
>CALKMX010000065.1 GCA_938091675.1 uncultured Opitutales bacterium | reverse complement strand
CAGGCTCAGTTTAAATCGGCTAAAACCCTCTCGACTACCTCCTCGATGGATAAACCATCTGTGTGGATGATTATATCTGATTCACGGTAGCGAGACTCTCTTTCAATGAGTAGTTTCCTAAGAACATCCAATGGTTTAGATACCTCTAGTAAAGGACGTTTTTTGTCTGTAATGGTTCGCCCAAGAAGAGTTTCAGGGCTCGCCCAAAGGCAGATAACCTTACCCTTCCCCTTGAGGGCTTCAAGCATTCCGGGGGGCACGCAAAGCCCTCCGCCGCATGCAACCAGACAGTTCCCTGATGGATGATCGTACAGGATGAACTTTCTCTCAAGTTCCCGGAAGTGACCTTCCCCAAAGTCCGCAAAAATCTCGGATATGGTCATGCCAGAACTTCTTTCAATTGCTTCATCAGAATCCATGAATTCCATGCCAAGTTTTTTAGCCAATATTTTCCCAATTGTGCTTTTCCCCGTACCCATTAGGCCAACGAGGTAAAGATTGGGTCTGGGAGCACTATCATTTACCAAAGAAGTCATTTTGAGTTTTACTGAAAATTCATAATTTCTTGCGAACCAAAGGAACGACAGTGATAATGACAAGATGAATCATGACAGTTCAGTCGTAACCGTAAAAGGAGTTATGCCCACATCCAATGGTTGTGCAATCTTTCTTGGTAACGAGGAAAAGACTTTTGTTATATATGTGGATCCAGCTATCGGAAATGCAATCAACATGACGATTAACAAGGTTAAGAAGGAGCGCCCGCTTACTCACGATCTGATCGGTCTCATTCTTAAGGGCTTGGAAACTAAAATCGAGCGCGTTTTGATTAACGATGTAGATGAGGGTACTTTTTTTGCCCGTATTATTTTACATATGGAGAATGAGCTTGGTAAGAAAATCATTGAATTAGACGCCCGACCTAGCGATTCCATCGTTCTTGCCCTGCAAATGGACCAACCAATTCATGTATCCCGAAAAGTATTAGATAATGTTGAGGACATGACAGAAATCCTCGAACGTATCCTGCGGAAGCAGGACTGAGTAGCTAAGATGCCTTCAAGCTTGGCCCTGGGTCTATCCCCCGGAAGAGTCAAGGGCTTGTTCCCTGCCTCTGGTTTCCCTACAGCCTTGGCGCCTATGCAGGATGTTACTGGTCGTTCCTTCATGAACCTTCTTTCTGCGTATGGTTCACCAGATTTGTATTTCACCGAATATTTTCGTGTTCATTCCCATGCCCGAATTGATCCATCCATTTTATCATCCATCACTGAAAATATCTCAGGGAGACCCGTTTTTGCACAATTGATAGGGGAGGACCTTGAGCACATGGCCCGTTTCGCTAAGGAGTTGCAAAACTTTCCCATTGCTGGAGTAGATTTAAACCTTGGATGCCCGGCACCTCGAGTTTACAGGAAAAATGTGGGTGGCGGATTGCTACGTGACCCTCAACGGATCAACCGAGTGTTAGGAGTACTTAGGGAAAGTTGCGATTGTCCCTTAACGGTTAAAACAAGGATTGGCTTTGAGGATGCTGTTCATTTTCCTCAAATCCTTGATATTTTTTCATCTAACCATGTCGAGCTAGTAAGCCTCCATGCCCGTACTGTTAGGGGTGGTTACCGAGCTGTGCCCGACTATAGCTTTGTTAAGCAAGCAGTCGATAGACTGGATTGCCCTGTTTTGCTTAACGGCGAGGTCAATACCCCTTCTTCTGCGATTGATCTTATCAGTAAAACTGGTGCGGCTGGTGTGATGATCGGCAGGAGTGCTATTCGTAATCCATGGATTTTTCTCCAAATCAAACAATTACAGCAAGAGAGGGAAATGTTTCGCCCATCAATGTCGGACTTAAATAACTACATTAAATCCCTTTACAATGCCTTATACCGGGATGATATCTCTGAAGAAAAACAAGTGGCTCGCTTAAAAAAATTTCTTAATTTTGTCGGACTTTCGGTCGACCAAGAAGGTGGGTTTCTTTATGAAATGAGACGGGTGAAGCTTCGATCTGAGCTGGAAAAAATTTGTGAAAAATACCTTCTTCTCAAAGGCAAAGCTTCTCAATTAATGAGTCTTGAGCCCCATGCTGGCCTGCTTGCCCGGCCAAGCACAGAAGATTCCATCTGCCAAGGGTAGTAATGTTTTATTCCCAACGACTTAGCGTATTAGCATGGACGAGAGAGTGGGGTGTCCCGGCATTTCTAAGTGTATTTTGCTATGCTATGCTATGGGCAGCTCATCCACCAAGGCAAACACCAGAATTTGCGTATATCTTTCTGCTGCCCGTTCTTGTTTGGTTTCATTTTCGCCCTAGTTACAGCAAAGTCGTCACAAGCTTGCTTCTTGCTGGCTGGGTTTATCAAATCGGCCTGATTGGGTGGATGAGGCATATTTCCCCTGGCGGAATGCTAAGTGCTGCCTTACTCCTTTCATGCTACCATTTACCATGGTTCATAATTGCCCGTTATTGGTATCCTCATTTTCATTCTGGGGGATTTAGGGCAAGGTTGCTTATCATCGTGGGATTGTCAGCATTTTGGGTTGCGATGGAATGGGTGCGTACCTTGTTTACACTGGGCTTCCCCTGGTGCCCCCTCTCAGTAAGTCAATGGGAGCGCCCCGTTCTTTTTCAGGCAGCCAGTTTTGGTGGCGGGTGGACGGTCTCCTTTTTTCTCATATTTTTTAATTTGAGCCTTGGATCCTATGTGCATCATTTATTGATCAGGCGACGGTTGGCTCATGGCTTTTGGAACAGATCACTCTGCCCTGAGTTATATCTAGCGATTTCGCTCCTATTCCTCATGGTGTATCCGTATTTCTTGAAACGAGACACAATGCTTGTGTCTAAAGAAAGGATTCTGAGAATTGGAATATGCCAACCATATTTACAGGATAAGTGGATGGAGGGTAGGGCGACCCAGCACAAAGAAACCCTCAGGAAACAGACCGAGTTTTTGTCTCTTGTTAAGCCAGATGTAATTCTTTGGCCGGAAGCATCTACTCCCTATCCGGTTAACCTTGATCGTTTATGGGTCGAGGAATTGGCAAGAAATACGAACATTCCCATCATTGCAGGCTCCGTTGTGCGGGAAGAAGACCGCTCCTACAACACAATGGTTTATATCGACCCTCTCACTGGAATGAACCCAGAATGGTATGCTAAGCAAGTCCTTGTTCCTTTTGGTGAATATGTGCCTTGGCCTTTCAACTGGATTCCTGGGCTTGAAAAATTGGTTGGACCCATCGGGGATTTTTCTGGAGGCAATCAATCGGTTCTTTTTGACATTCCCATAATTGATGAAAACGCCACCACTTATGTAAGGACTGGATTTTTGATCTGTTATGAGGATATTTTTCCCGAAGTTCCAAGAGGTGCAGTAAAACAGGGAGCGGAGTTACTTATTGTATGCACAAATGATGCATGGTTCGGGGAGGAGGGTTGTGCGGAGCAGCATGCGGCCCATTCAGTGATCCGGGCAGTTGAGAATCATTTACCTATCGTGCGATGTGGCAATGCCGGTTGGTCCGGATGGATTGATGAAAATGGAATACTCCGGGATGTTTTAAGAGATGAAAAAGGAAGTATATATTTTGAAGGTGCCGGCGTTTTTGAGGTGAGGATTCCCGCAGTTCAAGCTTCAGTTTTACCACCTCAGGGCGACCGATTTGCTTATTTCTGTGTGGTTCTTTTTCTTGCCATTGCTTTTTATATACGTGTTTTCAGGCAAATCATTCCCACTGGCTGACAGATGTGCTGCCATGAAGAATGGTTAGTTAAAGTGTTAAACTTTGCCTTGCCATTTGCCTGACAAAACTCATGTCTATTTCTTCGCAAATATTTTCTTACTCAACAAAATTAAACAAATGTCTACTAAAATTGGAATTAATGGATTCGGCCGTATTGGTCGTTTAGTCTTTCGCGCACTTGTCGATCAGGGTTTGCTCGGCAAAGACTTTGAGGTTGTCGCAATCAACGATCTTGTTCCCGCTGACAATCTTGCCTACCTTTTGAAATATGATTCGGTCCAGGGCCGCTTTAGCGGTACAGTGGAAGCACCAACGGATGATTCACTCGTAGTTAATGGTCACACCATAAAATGCCTGGCGGTCCGCGAAGGTCCTGCAGCTCTTCCATGGGCTGAGCTCGGCGTGGATGTGGTTATTGAATCCACAGGTTTATTTGTGGACAGGGATAAAGCTGCCGGGCACTTGCAGGCTGGTGCAAAAAAAGTTATTATCTCAGCTCCCGCAAAAGGGGATGTCAAAACGATTGTTCTTGGGGTAAATGACGATGAGCTTACCGCTGATGATCATATACTTTCCAATGCATCATGCACCACAAACTGTCTGGCCCCTATTACCAAAGTGGTCCTGGAGAATTTTGGCATTGTTGAGGGCTTAATGACCACTGTGCATAGTTACACTGCTACACAAAAACCCGTCGATGGTCCTTCCGTCAAGGACTGGAAAGGAGGTCGGGGTGCGGCCATTAATATTATCCCATCCACCACGGGTGCAGCCAAGGCAGTTGGCTTAGTCCTACCCGAAGTACAGGGTAAACTTACCGGAATGGCATTTCGTGTGCCTACTCCTACCGTTTCCGTAGTTGATTTGACGGTTAAGACTGAAAAATCAACTTCCTACGAGGAGATTTGTGCTAAAATGAAAGAAGCTGCAGAGGGGCCCCTCAAGGGCATTCTTGAGTACACTGAAGATGAGGTGGTGTCGGCGGATTTTATTCATTGCTCCGCGTCTTCTATTTTCGATGCTGGTTCAGGTATTGCTCTTAGTGATACTTTTTTTAAGCTTATTTCTTGGTATGACAATGAATGGGGTTACAGCAACAGATGTGTCGACTTATTGAAGCGCGTGGCCGCCCTTCTTTGATACTCTTTTGCTAATACCATTTCGAACCGCGTGAGCCTTAATGTCTCCCGCCTCTATTCTTTTAAGCCCTTTCAAATATGATCAAATCTATAGATGATTTGGAGTTAAATGGTAAACGAGTCTTTGTACGTGTTGACTTCAATGTTCCCCTGGACTCAGATGGCACCATTACCGACGATACCCGTATTAATGCGGCTATTCCAACTATCCGTAAACTTTCCGAATCTGGAGCCAAGGTCATCTTGGCGAGCCACCTTGGACGGCCCAAAGGACAAAAAGTATCTTCCATGAGCCTTGCTCCAGTTGCTCCAGTTCTTGCCAGCCGGCTTGGGCTTCCGGTTCTGTTTTTGGATGACTGCGTAGGTGATAGAATCGAGTCTTCGGTCAACTCCATGACCTCGGGGCAAGTTGCATTGTTAGAAAATCTGCGGTTCTATGATGGCGAAACCACCAACGATCCTTCGTTTGCCCAATCACTTGCAAACTTGGCTGATGTCTATGTTAATGATGCATTTGGTACCGCTCATCGTGCTCATGCATCCACTTACGGGGTTGCAGAATTAATTCCCGATCGGGCTGCCGGATATTTAATCCACAAAGAATTAGAATTTCTTGGTCAAAAGACTGAATCCCCAGACCGTCCATTTATCGTCATTCTTGGTGGTGCGAAGGTGAGTGATAAAATTAGCGTGATCGACCGACTGCTCGATAAGGCGGATACGATTATTATTGGGGGTGGTATGGCCTATACTTTTGCTCTTGCTAAGGGGTTGACAGTTGGGGACAGCCTTTGTGAGCCGGATAAAGTTGAACTTGCCCTCCAGGCAATTAAAAAAGCTGAAGAGAAAGGCGTTAAGTTTATGCTCCCAACCGATTACCTGATCACCGATTCCCTTGATTTTAGTAATAAAACACTTGGGGATACCAAAGTCGCAGAGGGTAATATTCCTGATGGTTGGGAGGGCGTGGATGCAGGACCAAAAACCATTCAGCTCTACACTGAAGAAGTTTCCCGTGCTAAGACGGTTTTATGGAACGGTCCTATGGGTGTATTTGAAATCGATGAAGCAAGCAAGGGTACCTTTGCCGTGGCCAAAGCAGTTGCCCAAAGTGACGCACTCTCCATCATAGGCGGTGGGGATAGCGTCAAAGCAATCAAACAAAGCGGTTATTCAGATCAAGTTACCTTCATGAGCACCGGCGGGGGAGCATCGCTAGAATTCCTTGAGGGGAAAGCATTGCCAGGTGTTTCAGTCCTGGATCAATAATTGGGTCAATCAAGCTAGATAATATGAGCCGAAAATTCCTCATTACGGGTAATTGGAAAATGAACCTAACGCCCGATGAATCTGTTTCTCTTGTCGATGAGATTAACGCCGTTGTTGGGATACAGACCAATGTACAAGTTTGTGTCTGTCCGCCTTTCACTTCGATTCCAGTTGTTTCAACAAAGGTAGAGCAATCTGAAGTTTTGCTTGGTGCACAAAATATGCATGAAGAACCTTCAGGTGCATACACTGGAGAAGTTTCAGCTGAGATGCTCCGTTCCCTCTATGTTTCTCATGTCATCCTGGGTCATAGTGAGCGACGTCAATATTTCGGTGAAACGAATACCTCAATTAATTCAAAGATCCTTTCTGCAATCAATGCGAACCTTAAACCAATTTATTGCATTGGAGAAACCCTTGAAGAGAGGGAGGCAGGTAGTACGATGGAAATTCTGAGTGCACAGGTTCGTGAAGGCTTGTCAGGCTTTCCATCTTCTGCCCTCGATCTTTTAGTTCTGGCGTATGAACCAGTCTGGGCAATTGGAACGGGCAAAACCGCCACCAATGATATGGCACAGGATGCCCATGCCGGAATCCGTAAGGTGCTTGCTGAGATGTTTGGAGAATCTGCCGCATCTTCGGTCCGTATTTTATATGGAGGATCGATGAAGCCCGATAACGCAACCGGTTTGCTCTCTCAACCTGATGTTGACGGTGGGCTTATTGGAGGTGCTTCGCTATCAGCTAAGTCCTTTTGCGATATTGTACAGGCGGCTATGTCTGCCCCGTAACCTGCGGGTCCATAAACCTCAGATCAATAAATCTGCAAGTACCTGCTTTGCGTGCTCGGCAGGCTTAATTTTTTCATAGGTTTTTTCGATCTTCCCTTCTTTACCTATCAGGAAACTCATTCGATGGACGCCAGGAAAGACTCGTCCCATGAATTGTTTTTGCCCCCATACCCCAAAGGATTCAGCCATGCTATGATCCTCGTCCACCAAAAGTGGAAATGGCAGACCGTGCTTATGAATAAATTTCTTGTGAGATTTTTCGCCATCGGTTGAGACACCGAGCACCAAGATATTAAGCTTCGAAAAATTCATGTATTCGTCGCGAAATGCACATGCTTGAGTTGTGCAACCTGGGGTCATGTCGCGTGGATAAAAATAAATTAGATAGCAGGACCCCAAGAGGGTTTCTCGATTGTAGAGATTACCATCTTGATCAACCACCGAGAACTCAGGAACCTCGTCACCTGATTGTAATGGTCTGGGCTTATTCATTCCCCTGGTAGAAGGATGCAGTTTTCCCTACCTTGGCAATGCATTCGACAGTCGCTTCCGCAGAGAATTCCTCGATAAGTCTGTCCTGCAATTCTTTGCCGGCCGGCAACCCCAGCTTGATCATTGAATCTTTGGCTAATATTTTTGCGCATTCGCGAATAAATTCGTGAGTCAGTCCACGCTTGCCAACTTTTAGGTCAATGGGGCGAGTTTTTAAAACACCCCGTAGTTTTTTCTTTTCCTTGCCGCTTAATTCTACCATGGGATTTCAGTTCCATCCTCGGCCAAAAAACATCCGTTATGGCCAAGATTTAAATGATCGGTAACTCGAAGTATGTTAGTTACAGATTCAGAGACATTATATTTTGCATCAGCACCACCCATGTCTGTGCGTACCCAGCCCGGGGTAATAGACACCACCTTGATTCCTTTTGGTCCTAGGTCAATACTGGCTTGCTTGGTTAGCATATTTAGCCCTGCCTTGGAGCACTGGTAAGCGATTGCTCCGCCCAAATGCGTATTCCCTCGAAGTTCAACGGATCCTAGCCTAGATGACATATTATATACCCATGGGCTTGCCGATCTTCCCAGGCAAGGCAAGGCATGCCTAAGAACCAAGAGGGCACCGAGCAAATTTGTTTGTAAAACCTTTGAGAATGAATCCTCGGTAACTTCGAGCAAGTTGCTCCAATCAATGATTCCGGCATTGTTGTAAAGCTTATCAATTCCTTGCTCTTTTAGATTGAGCTGCTTAAAGCAATTATAAACCGAATTCTCATCATTAACATCCAATTCAACTATCTCTAGATTGGAATATTGACTAGATAAGGTAATCAAATTCTTTGCGTTAGCAGGATCTCGGCAACCAGCAAAAACTCGTTCGTCACGATTTAACAACTGCTTGCACAACTCAAGCCCTATTCCCCGGCTTGCACCACTTATGAATATCGTATTCATGTTCAAATAATTGATCCAATCTCAAAGTTCCAATACAGGCAAGCGGATGTGTGGAAATCGGTTTAATAAATTATCCATAAGTAATGTCCCAAAGGATTGTGGAAATGATCTATTTTTGTTTTTCTTTCCTTCTGTACGGAAATTGATGTGCCTGCTACTGTGAAACCTCCTCCTAAACCTTTAAATGATTCTCGACTTTTAAAAACCTTTCAACCCTCCAATCCTCATATATGTCCGAAGAAGAAGTACAGCCTTCCCCCAAGAAACCCATTCCGCCAGAATCGGAAAAACCAAAACAGAAAAGGCGTGGTCCAGTAAGGAAAAAAAAACCGGTCACTGAGAAGCGGAATGATTTACCAGAAAATTCAGTAAACGCAGTTGATCAAGATGATAAAAAACCTGAGACTGTGAAACCACCAACAGATAAGGGGGGCACACCAAAGAATGTTCCACTTAAAGTTAAACCTTCCATTGATATTCCTCGAAATGTAAGGGAGTTAGCGGACCTTAAGGGGAAACGGCCTATTGTGGCTCTGACTGCTTATGATGCGGTCATGGGCAGACTGGTTTGCAATGCCGGAGTGGATTTTATCTTGGTGGGAGACTCTGTGGGCACGACCCTACTGGGGCATAAAACTACCATCCCTGTTGATATGACAGATATGGTACGCCATACTGCTGCAGTTAGGCGTTCTCAACCGAATTGTCTTCTAGTTGCTGACCTTCCTTTTGGGGAAGCCAGTTTTTCGTTTGACCGTCTTCTTGATTCTGCCCGCAGACTTATGCAGGAGGGAGGGGCGGATGCAGTGAAGATTGAGGGTGGCCGGGATGTGGCGGATGATATCGAAAAACTAGTCGCCACTGGAATTCCTGTCCTTGGGCATATTGGTTTGCTGCCACAAACCGTCAAAGCAATCGGTGGATATCGTAAATTTGGCGTCGATCGAGATGAGGCTGCAGATTTGTACACAGATGCAATTGCACTCGAAGAAGCAGGCTGTTTTGCTGTCGTTGCAGAAATGATGGACGAGGCAGTAGCCAAAGAACTTTCTAAGCAAATTTTGCCGCCCTTAATCGGCATTGGTAGTGGTGCTGGATGTGATGGTCAGATTCTTGTCAGCACAGATTTGCTCGGGTATGGTCTTAGGAAGCCGCCGCCCTTTGTGAAACCCTATGCCAACTTATCTCAAATTATTTCGAAAGCACTTTCCCAGTTTGTCAGTGAGGTAAGGGAAGGGAAATTTCCCTCCTGATTATGTGAAATGAACTTTTGTATACTGGGAGCGGGTGCATGGGGCACGGCAATGGCGGTGTATTTGGCCAACCGTGGCCATGTAGTAACTTTGTGCCCGAGGCGGATGGAGCATGCCCTGAAGCTTTCTTCTGAACGCAAAAACGAGGACTATTTACCAGAGATCATATTTCCCGCAGACCTTCAAATTGGCAGGGAGGTAGGTCCTGCTCTGATGGAGGCTGATTATTTGTTACTTGCCTGTCCATCTCATGCCCTGAGGGCTACCTGCGAATCTGCCCAGAAACACCTTTCGTGTAGCCCCAAGTTAATAGGCTCACTTGCCCTGTGCAAGGGGTTGGAACCAAATTCTAATAAGTATGCCCACGAGGTGATGGGCGAAGTATTTGGCAAGTCCATGCCCTGTGGCTATTTAACTGGACCATCCCATGCCTTGGAATTGGCAATCGGGAAACCAGCAGCAATGTGCCTTGCGGTGGACTCTAGCGAAGTAGAGACCAGAACTCTGCAGGAGGCAATTAGTTCCTCTACCCTGAGGATTTACCGCTCAGATGACCGGGTGGGCGCTGCTATTGGAGGCACCCTTAAAAATGTGTATGCGATTGCCGTGGGTATATCTGATGGGCTTGGTCTGGGAGATAATGCCCGGGCCGCCCTGATCACACGTTGTTTAAATGAAATGATAGAACTCGGAGTGCATCTCGGTGCCAGCAAAGATACATTCGCCGGATTGAGCGGGGTGGGCGATCTCATTGCCACATGCACAGGGGAGTGGAGTCGGAACAGGACCTTTGGTCAGTCTATTGCTCATGGCAAAACACCCAATGAAATCATTATTTCTCAAAAAACAGTGGTCGAAGGATATGGGGCAACCGCATGTTTTTATGAAAAGGGCAAAGAGTCTGGCACCACTGCCCCTGTCCTTGTTCAAGTTTACCGTATTCTTTACGAAGGTGTCGACCCGAAGTCTGCGGTTATTGAATTAATGGCTCGAGGTCTGAAGGCAGAAGGGACTTCCTGAATTTTATGGAATCCAACCCCCTCAGTACCCCAGATCGCCCAAAGCTCGTTGCTCCAGGAGATGCGAAGAGGGTTTTGCTGCATTCCTGTTGCGCTCCTTGTGAGGGAGAGGTGCTCGAGACCATGGTTGATTCTGGTATCACGCCCACGGTATTTTTCTACAACCCTAACATACATCCCAAAAAAGAGTATGAATTGCGCAAGGTGGAGGATAAGAGATTTTGCGAAAAACTCGGTCTTGAGCACCATGACGGAGATTATGATCCAAGGAATTGGTTTGAACGAGTCAAGGGGATGGAATGGGAACCAGAACGGGGAATACGCTGCACCGCCTGTTTCGATATGCGTTTTGAGCGGACAGCCCTCTTTGCTCATGAGAATGGCTTCTCTGTTTTTACCAGTTGCCTAGGAATTTCTCGCTGGAAAAATATGGAGCAGATTAATGAATGCGGAGAAAGATCGGCATTGAGGTATGATGGGGTAACTTACTGGACTTATAACTGGAGGAAATTTGGTGGTTCTCAACGAATGCTGGAAATTTCAAAGCGAGAAAATTTCTACCAACAGGAATACTGCGGGTGTGTTTATTCCTTGCGTGATACCAATGAATGGAGGATGTCGCGCGGCCGAAAAAAAATCGAAATTGGGAAGAATTTTTACGGGAAAGAATCAAACTCGTAAAAATATTTTATTTTCGCTAAATCTACTAAGATGACCAGTTCTTTGATTTGGCAAACATTACGCGATGAGGCTAGCCTTGTGGCTTCGCACGAACGAATACTTGCAAAAATCCTAACCGAGTACGTTATTGAGCGTTCTTCGCTCGAGGATGCGCTAAGCTGGAGGCTTTCCTCCAGGCTTGCCAAAGGCACCGTCCCGGAATGCGATTTGCGTGAATTGTTTTTCACGGCCTACACATCTGACTCATCGATTATGAAATCGATAGAATGTGACTTGGATGCAGTAAGGGAACGAGACCCTGCTTGCGATGATTACCTGAGTCCGTTCCTGTTTTTTAAAGGCTTCCAGGCTTTGTCCGCGTATCGGGTTTCTCACTGGCTGTGGAAACAAGACCGCAAGTATTTAGCTTTGTACCTGCAAAGCCTAATCTCGGTTGTCTATGGCGTGGATGTGCACCCAGCTGCAGTTATTGGCAAAGGCATATTGCTTGATCATGCCACCGGATTTGTCGCGGGGGAGACTACGGTCATTGAGGACGATGTATCTATCCTTCATGAGGTTACTCTTGGGGGAACCGGTAAGGAGCGGGGAGACAGGCATCCCAAAATCCGATCGGGTGTATTGATTGGAGCAGGTGCAAAAATTTTGGGTAATGTAGAGGTTGGGCAGGGTGCCAGAGTGGGAGCAAGTAGTGTAGTCCTTGCAGATGTTCCCCCTCATGTTTCCGTGGCCGGCGTTCCATCCAAAATACTTGGGGAATTTGAAGATGATTCCACTCCTTCACGCGGCATGGATCACACTCTTGCCAATATGAGGGAGTATGAATCTGGAGGTGGCATATAAAACTGAACTATTTTTGGACTCAGTTGCCCAGTGATTGACGATCACGAATTGTAGCAATAGATAATATTTTATGGCTAAAAGTACCAGTTCAGATGTGGTCGTATTTGATGATAAAAATGATGGCGTGCATCCGTCTTCAAAACCAGTTGAGGATATTGAGGTAAAGGATGCGCAGCTTATCTTCCACTCGGTATGGCACGAACTGGAAAAGGAAGTTGGTACAGAAAACCTAAAGTTTCCCGCGGAAACCTTTTGGCTCAATGGTGCCCCCGGTGCCGGTAAGGGAACTCAGACTGCATTTATTATGGAATTTCGCGATCTCACGGAAAAACCAATTGTGGTTAGCGAGTTGCTTAAATCCCCTGAAGCTAAGAAAAAAATGGATGCAGGATTACTCGCTGGTGACCGTGAGGTCACCAAGTTAGTTTTGCGTGAACTGCTTGACCCGAAGTATGAAAGTGGGGCGGTGGTGGATGGTTATCCACGGACTAAAACCCAAGTGGAATGCCTCAAGCGTTTCCACCGTAGATTGAGTGATTTACGCAGTAAGTATCTTGGTACTTTTCAGGAATCCCAGTTCCCCAAGCCCAGATTTCATATTATCATGCTTTTTATCGATGAGGATGAAAGTGTTCGACGACAACTGTTGCGCGGCGAGCGCTGTATCGCCCACAACAAAGAAGTGGAAGCATCTGGGGTGGGAGAGAAATGGGAAGTACGCAAAACCGACCTAGATGACGCTTCCGCACATAAGCGATACAAGACTTTCAAGGAATCAACCTATGACTCACTGACCACTCTCAGAGAAGTATTTCACTATCATTTTATCAATGCTCACGGGTCTATTATTGAGGTGCAGCAACGTATCATCAGTGAATTAAAGTACCAAAGTTCATTGGAACTCGATCAACCCACATATGACCGTATATCCTCCATCCCACTGGCTGAACAATTGTCGCTTCATGCAAGGCAATTACTGGTAAACAGGTTGGACTCTTATGAGAAATTTCATTGTGAATTATTTGAACAAGTGGTGGGCTTGATCAAGAGCAAGTTTATCCCAATTGTGGAAAAACATTCGATATCCGGCCTTGCCTATATCAACTCTGAAGATTCCGTCCTGGACGATCCCCTGGCCATTACCATGTTGATTGATGTTTTTACCGAGCGTGGATTTACTGCGGTTGTGGATATTCGTAAAATGGAGGTGCCTGGACGCATTGATCCGAAATCTTACGAAATAATCAACCGGGTTAAAAAAGTGTACCGGGTACGGATTAATTTCCCCGGATCTAAAATTAGACGGGGTTAATCCCTGCCGAAAATTATGGACCCCCGATATCATACACTTGCCAATAACTTGGTATCACACTCTGTTCATCTCCAGGCGGGCGAGAAAGTTCTTATTCACGCCTTTGATGTTCCTGAGCATATAACCCTTGCCTTGGTTCGGGCAGCGAGGGAACGAGGTGCCCATCCCTTTGTTCAACTACAGAGCGGGCGAATCGATAGGGAATGTGTATGGGGTGGAAGACAAGAGCAATTTGAAGCGTCCCTCAAATGGGAACTTGAAAGAATGAAAGAGATGGATGCATACATTGCTCTGCGCGGATCATCCAATGTTTTTGAGTCTTCTGATCTCCCATCTACCGACATTCAGCGGGCCATGAAAATCTTAAAGCCCGTGCTCGACTGGCGCGTAAATGAAACGAAGTGGTGCGTGTTGCGCTGGCCCACACCATCTATGGCTCAGCAAGCCAAAATGAGTACCGAGAAATTTGAGGATTTTTATTTTGATGCCTGTTGTATGGATTA
>CALKMX010000064.1 GCA_938091675.1 uncultured Opitutales bacterium | reverse complement strand
TCCATCATGCTGCATTCGCTCCGCCAATCCATTACCCAGAATCGCCACCCGGTCGCCCTTACGAAACGCAAAAGGAAGCTCGTCTTTATAGTCTGCAGGCACTTCAACCCATTTAGGGGCGGGCTTTTTTGCTTCAGGCTCTGGTTTGCCATCATAGAGAAAAAATTCAAGTACCGTCCTGAACCTAAGAGCAAACTTGATCCGCTGCGATCCTTTGGTTTTTCCACTTTTATAAATCTGCTTCCGGTTGGAGTCCAATAATTGAATGGTAAATCCATCGAGCCTCGATTCAAAGCCTTTGCGGTTCCAGACCTCCACTTCATCAATCGTGTATTCACCGCCCAGATCAATTTCCCACCAGGGATCAGTGGAACCGAACCCATCGGTATGGGTTTGACCACCTTTGTTAAAATCTGGGTTTTTGTTGCCATCAATCGCCCGGGAGGCAACTCCGCCGGCACCAACACTGGATTGGGTAGCCTTGCCCTTGGGAGCAATATTTTTACCACCGCTGATAATCTCAACCTCATTCAAGGTGAGAATTTTATTATCCCCGGGAATTTCTATTCTAAGATAGCGGGCCTTTTTTCTGATATTTTGATTCTTGGCGGTGACGGACTCAACTTTTTGGAGTGCTGCCTTGGGGTCTGCAGGAATCGGGCCCTTCAAATCCGCGTACATTTCTGGCTTCACACCTTTCACCTCCCCCCGGATCTGAAATTTGCTTGGATTATATGGCCCAACAAAATCGATCTTGGAATCAGCTTTAATTTTTTCCTCCAAGCCAACCGACCAATAGATCCCGTTTAGGATTAAGCGTCGATAGCCTGGATTGAGCAAATCCTGAGAAGCCCCGTAAAGAGAAGTGAACACCCTCCCCTTCTTGCCATTCTTGGCAGTATACTCACGGGTCCATTCACTGGCCATGGGTGGCTTTTGTGGATCGTTTTTCCCATCTGGCTGCATCGACATCAGCGGCTGTGCCATCGTCAGGATATTCCAGTCTGGTTGGGCCTCTGCGTTGTACCCACCGGCCTGCACATGCACTTTACTGACCCCACGCAAGATCGGATGGTTCTTTTTCTCGGCAACCAAATCGATGCGGGTGCTCTGGCGATGATTCTGCCCGTAATGCCCCACCCAGGACTGCCCTAGAATTTGTTCCCCAAATCCACCTTTAAAGTCCTTGCCTGCGTACTTAAAGTCGTATTTCACATAAGGATCATTCGCCCGGTTTTTGTCGTATTTGAATGCATGGGTGGAAGTACGAAGCCCCACCACAGGACCTCCCCTGTTTACATAGTCATCAAGGTGTTTCATCTGCTCAGGAGGCAGGGCGAGAAAGCGGGCAAACAACACCAGTCCATCTGCCTTGGAAAGAACAGGGATGGCAGGTAAATTAGATATTCCTGCCTGGATTTCGCCCTGCTCGGTTACACCAAAAACCACCGTACAATCAAAGCCACCATGAACCGATAAGATCCTCGCAAGTGCAGGGATCGTTTCTTCCGCACGATACTCGTGATCACTCGCCACCAAAACGAGGTGTCTTCCTTTACCTGGACCTTTATCTCCTTTGTAGACAACTCGGTCTGCAAATGCATGGGTGCAAAACGAGCACAGCGTTAGAAGTACCAAAGAAAAGAGAATTTTGGGCTGCATATCAGTTCAATAAAACGAGCAACCATGAAAGTCTTCGATTATTTTGTCCAACACAGAAACCCGCTTAGCAGGAAAAAATTTCCGATGTCTCTGCTTATCATTTGACTAAAATCGTGAACCTGTGACCTTTAGAAAGATGATACTCAACTATCGATTAAATACTATTCTCCTTATGCTGACGGGATCTTTTTTCGTTGGCTTAACCGTTCCTGATCTGTTTGCCCAAAAAGAGCCAGGCTTTGCAGAGCAGGCAACTTATGAAGCCATTGGTATGATGATTGCCCATGGTTCTGGTCTGCACAAAATGGATTTTTCCAAAGATCAAGTACAGGCAATTCTTGCGGGCTTGGAAAAAGGGTTTTCGCTTAAGGAAATACCCGAGGATGCCCTAGCCCTGCAGCCTAAAGTACAGACTATCATGATGGAAAAAATGCAGACCATCCGCCAGGCTGAACAGGTAGAGATGGCCAAGGTGGCTCAAAAAAATAAAGCCAAGGCAGAGGAGTTCTTCGCCTTACTCGCATCCCAGGACGGCGTGCTTAGAGACCCGTCTGGCTTTTATTATGAAATCCTGAAAAAAGGAGAAGGGAAAAACCCAACTTTGAGTGACACGGTGAAACTTCATTACCATGGCACCCTGATTGACGGCACCGTGTTCGACAGCTCGGTCGACCGGGGCCAACCCGCAAGCTTCCCCATGAATGGGGTAATTAAAGGATTCTCGGGGGGACTTACCAAGTCCCAGGTGGGTGGGAAAATCCGCATCTACATTCCCAGCGAACTAGGTTACGGGGACAACCCCAGGCCGGGCGGTCCCATCAAACCGGGAGACGCCCTGATTTTTGAGTGTGAATTGCTGGAAATCCAGTAGGCTTTAGAGAGCGGAAAAGTCGTTCATTTCCGCCTTACTGCCAACCACCAGGGGCACGCGCTGATGGATGCTGGTTGGCTGGATGTCTAGAATTCTTCTTTCCCCATCTAATGCGACCCCACCTGCCTGTTCTGCAAGGAATG
>CALKMX010000063.1 GCA_938091675.1 uncultured Opitutales bacterium | reverse complement strand
ATCTAAACCATTGGATGTTCTTAGGAAACTACTCATTGAAAGAGAGTCTCGCTACCGTGAATCAGATATAATCATCCACACAGATGGTTTATCCATCGAGGAGGTAGTCGAGAGGGTTTTAGCCGATTTAAACTGAGCCTGAACTAGGGCGATTTAAATCAGGTATTCAACTTAACCTTACTTACAAACCTTTGTGGTGGCCGAGTGAGCTTGCCCGTTTTATCAATAAATGCATGGGTTGTGCTGCCCGTACAAAGCAAGTCATCATCACGATGGACTTCATATGAAATTTTGATGCGGGCAGAAGGCATGCCCGATAAAGCAGCACTCACAATCAGTTGATCATCAAAGTGTGCCGGTTTGAGAAACTTTGCCTCACAATCGAGAACTGGCAATAAATAGCCCTCATGCTCAAGTTCCCGGTAAGGGCAATCCATACGGTTAAGCAACTCGATTCTTGCGACTTCAAACCAAGTAAAGTAATTGGCATGATATACTACACTCATTTGATCCGTCTCCTGATACCTTACTTTTATGTCAACTCCTACCGAAATCATCCCTTTACTTTTGCTTAAGCTTTCCCTTTCGCCAAGTCTCATTTAATTATGTCCCTTGGTAAAAAAGAAAGGCGGATAACGATATCGGTAGGATTAATCGTTGGGGTAACCATATCCACCATGCTCGTAAAGCATGCACTGGATGTGAAGGAAGAACAAACTGCACAAAAGCCAGGGCATTATAATTCCCTGGAATCTGCAGCCGGTAAGGCGGATTTCCCTCCGCTGCCGGTTTCAATTAAAAAAGCAATTCCCAATGGAATTGTAGTGTATTATGAGGAGAACAGGACAAGCCTCTCAGTCCCCGAGGGCAAGGCTGTGAACTGTTGGGTGATAGAAACCCAAGGATCTTTTCGTTCGGAAAGATTATTTGTTTTGGCAGAAGAGGGTAACGATGAGGATGGCGGTATTGTTTTTTTCAGGGCTGCTGAAATATATGCAAAATTAAGACCGGGCCATGAAGAAGATACCCTTGGTGATTTTTTGGATGAGCAAAAATACCGAGTTATTGGAGAGAACTCTTTCACTGCTGAACAAATTGTACAGGTTAGAAATTTATCCCCCAACGACCTGGCCCAGTCACTATTATTTTTAAATTCCCTCCCGATGGTTGAATCGGCTCGATTTAGTCCTTGGATTCCATCTCGCTAGGATTTGTCTATCTCGTTGACCCAAGTTTAATTTTAAGTACTTTGAATTCTTTTACCGGTGCGGCAATGTTTCCATGTTTGCACCACCAATCATACAAATTCAATCGCACTTATTACCATCGTGAATGTAGACATCAAAGACGCGGGGGTGGCCCGCAAAATAGCAACCGTTCGTTTCGATTCTGACGAAGTTAGCAAACATGAGTCAAAAGTCTGCCAAGAGTTAGGCAAGTTGGTCAGCATTCCTGGCTTTAGGAAAGGAAAAGCACCCGCTAATGTTATTCGCAAAAAGTACGCCAAAGAACTGCGTGATGAATTAAACCGAAAAGTTTCCACCGCTGCCTATGAAGCGGTACTTGAGCAAAAAGATCTTAAGGTTTTTTCAGTCCTCAAAGTGGACGCAGGTGAACTTTCCTCTTCCCAGTCTGCCAGCGTTGAGGTTACGGTGGACATTGAGCCGGAATTCACCCTGCCTGACTATAAAGATTTTGAACTCACGATTGAACCGACCGATGTAAGTGACGAAGAAGTCACCAAGGAATTGGATGCCATTCGCGAACAGCGTGCGAGTTTTGATGTGGTCGAACGAGCCTCAGTAAAAGGAGACTATGTAAAATGCTCCTACGAAGGAAGCCTCGATGGTAAATTAGTTGCCGACTTGCTCCCGGAGAAACCCATGTACGGCAAGCAGGCAAACACTTGGGAAGAAGCAGGGAATCAAACTGGCATGGGAGTGGATGCCATTGCGGAAGGTGTTATCGGTATGTCTGCCGGAGATACAAAAGAAGTAACTGCGGACTTCCCCAAAGACTTTGAAATTGAACTGTTGGCCGGAAAGAGTGTTTCCTACTCTGTTGAAGTGCACGAAGTTCGAGAAAAAAAGGCTCCATCCCTCGAGGATGAAGAATTTTTGAAATCTATCAAAATGGAAACCCCTGAAGAGTTAAAGGAGAAAGTCACTGAACAACTTAAAATCCGGAAAAAACAGGAAAATGAGAACTTGAAGCGTAAACAGATTACTCAGAATATTTTGGATATGGAAGATTTCCCCCTCCCCCAACAAGCAGTTGAAGAGGAATCCAAAGCCATATTTCAAAACCGAGTCCAGCAAGCATCGAGGCAAGGTGTAAAACCGGAAGAGATTGAAAAAAACCGTGATGATTGGTGGAAGGAAAGCCAGACTCAGGGACAAGCCCGAGTTAAACTTACCCTGGTTCTCGGAAAAATTGCCGAGGCGGAGAAAGTTAATGTCGAAAATGAAGACTTGGCGCAAGCTGCGACTCGTGAAGCAATGATGCGACGGGAAGATCCGACCAAGTTTATTAAAGCATTAACCCAAGACCGGGCTAGGCTGAATCGCCTCCGTGAGGATATTGTTTACGATAAAACCTTAATAAAAATTGCCGAGTTGTCCAAAGAACAGATTTGCGACATCGAGGGCGAGCATACACACTAATTGTACTATGGGCGCATACTTACCACTTCCATATGTTTATGAACGCGAAGGTCGCCAAGAGCGAGCCTGGGATATCTACAGTCGTCTTTTACGGGACCGGATCGTATTCATCGGTAGCCCTATTGATGATTATGTTGCTAACTCCATAATTGCTCAATTGCTCTTTCTCCAGATGGAAGACCCGAAGAAGGATATTCATCTGTATATTAATTCGCCAGGGGGAAGTGTGTCTGACGGAATGGCCATTTATGACACCCTCAACTTCATGCAGTGCGATGTGGTCACTTATTGCATAGGTATGGCTGCGAGCATGTCTACTGTTTTGTTGGCTGCGGGCACGCCAGGTAAACGATTTGCCCTACCGAATAGTCGAGTCATGATCCACCAACCGAGCGGTGGTGCAGGTGGGCAAACCTCAGATATTTCGATCGCCGCCAAAGAAATCCTCCGATGGAGAAGGACGATCAATGAAGTGCTTTCAAGCCATAGTGGGAAATCTTTCGAGCAAATTGAAAAAGACTCGGATCGTGACTACTACATGTCAGCCGAGGAAGCTAAAGATTATGGTATTGTGGATGAAGTGATATCGAAAAAGCCTAACGAATAAGGCGAAATCCATGGCAAAGCCGACCAAAATAAACTTTTGCTCTTTCTGTGGTAAGCCCCAGGGAGAAGTCCGCAAGATGATTGCGGGCCCCGCAAGCGTGTTTATTTGCGATTCATGCGTTCGAGTTTGCAAAACTATCATTGACCGCGAACTGGGGGAGAAAGAATCTGCTAAAAAAAGTTCGGGGAACCGCCCTGTGTTCAATTTGGTAAAACCCAAGGTTATCAAAGAGCATTTGGATGAACATGTAATTGGCCAGGATCATGCAAAAAAAGTGCTCTCGGTCGCAGTACACAATCATTACAAAAGACTTTCGGCTGAACTTGGGGCCACTGAAAATAAAAATGACTCTCCCTTTTTGCCTGCTGAATTAGAGGATGTTGAAATTGAGAAAAGTAATGTTCTTTTAATCGGCCCAACCGGCAGTGGTAAGACATTTCTTGCCCGCACACTCGCAAAGCTACTCGATGTTCCTTTCGCAATTGCTGATGCGACCACCCTTACTGAGGCTGGGTATGTTGGGGATGATGTTGAAAATATCGTGCTTCGCCTTCTACAAGCTGCCGATCATGATGTTGAGCGTGCACAGTGTGGGATAGTATATGTGGATGAGATCGATAAAATTGGAAGAAAAACGGATAATGTATCGATCACTAGGGATGTATCTGGAGAAGGCGTCCAGCAGGCATTACTTAAAATCCTCGAAGGCACGGTCTGCAACATCCCTCCTCAAGGTGGGAGAAAGCATCCAAACCAAGAATATGTCCAGCTGGACACTTCTAACATACTTTTTATTTGTGGAGGTGCTTTTGTAGGTCTGGATGGGATCATAGATCAACGAAAAGGCAGGCGTAGTGTTGGTTATAATACTGAAAGCGTAAAAGAGCCCGAAGAGATTTTGGCCGATGTCATGCCTGAAGATTTGGTCAAGTTTGGCTTAATTCCTGAATTCATTGGTAGGCTACCGGTCATCTCCATCTTAAAAGAACTTACCAGCTCACAACTTGTTTGCGTGCTCGAGCAAACTAAAAATTCCTTGCTCAAACAATACCGGAAAATGTTCATTATGGAAGGTGCTGAACTTCGCTTTACCCGCGAAGCAATTACCGTTATTGCCGAGCAGGCTCTAACGATGAAGACAGGGGCAAGAGCATTACGGTCGATTATGGAATCAGTCATGCTAGATGTGATGTATGACCTACCCGCGATGGAAGATCCAGTTGAAGTGGTCATCAATGCCGGAGTTATTCGGGGTAAATCAAAAGCCAAAATTATTCGGTTGCCTCAAAAAAAACGAAACGCAGCTTAGTCAAATCTCCCCAAAGCGGTTTGATCATTTAAAAGCTTATTATACTGCTTCTCTTGTTATTTTGTTCATTGGAGTCAATCACTTCATTGGGGAGATGTATTTGGGAGCTAATCTGAAGAAGTTCATCAAAGTCAGATCGTTGTATATATAACTTTTCAGCCCTTAGTTCGCCTGGGGCAAGGTTGTTAATGCGAACGGTTTTTTCCATACCAAGATAGTTGACCTGTAAGGAAAGATTCCCCAGCCATGCATTGCCTTGGTTTTGTACCATTACCTCGAACGGCATAGTACCCACATCTGCTCCCATTGAGTGCTCAAAATAATACCCTGTAATTGCAGGATCACTGTATTGCGGATTATTTTGATTTTCCAGTCTGCCCAAGCTGAGTACTCCATGACCAGAATACAAATCAAAGCCAGGTTTTTCCGATTCATTAGCAAATTTTTGAAGCAGCAGTTCGATTTCACTTGGAGTAAGATTAGGCTGCTGGGCAAGAATCATAGCGACTGCACCAGATACCATCGCAGTTGAGACGGAAGTTCCGCTCATATTCATCATAGTACTGGAATCTCCAGCAACCAAAACCCCGACCCCTGGTGCGGCTAAATCAACACCTTCTCCATAGTTGGAAAAGCTTGAAACACGACCACTTGCCCCAACAGATGTAACTCCGATGACTCCATCATAAGCAGCCGGATAATTGACCAAACCAAGGCCGTCGTTTCCAACCGCAGCAACTACAGTAACGCCGTTATCGAACGCATAATTTACTGCCTGCCTCAACAGTTCACTTCCATCATGACCACCAAGGCTCAAATTGATCACGTCGGCACCATCCTCTACGGCCGATAGGATTGCTGAGGCCACGGCAAAGGAGTCTGTTTTTCCAGTTTGATCAATCACCCGGTAAGAGAGAATTTCAGACCCCGGTGCAATTCCGACATAGGATTCGGTTTGAGCTGCTATCACAGAAGCCAGTGCCGTGCCATGGCCGTTTTTAAATAATGGTTCATTTGATGAGTGCATCTGAAGGAAATCTTTTTCAATGATAGCCATCCCCTTAAGAGCAGGATGAGAGGAATCAATTCCAGAATCAAGTAATGCGATCTTTACCCCCCTACCCAATTTATCACGATCTGAACTCCCCCCTAACCATGAAATGAACGAATTTGAAAAACTCATACTTTCTGTAACTTTATCATCCCGCGGGGGAAGAGGCTGGCGGAGGGGCTGGTTATTAGTAAGTAAATCATTTTCAATAAAATCAGCCAACAAGGGGAATGCTTTTTTAGAATCAATTACCGAGAACCGGACAATACCAAGCTCAGGTAAATGATCGACAATACGAACGCCTACTAAATGTGGATCGCGGAACAAATCATTTATTTTTTTAACATCGAGGCACACGAACCAATCATTAAGGGGGTTTATTTCGTTTAGCCGATATCCGAAATCATTCTCTACTGAACTGTTGTTCTTATCTGCCCCTTCTGCATTGGGAGCGAAGGGTTGGTCTTGACTCATTGAAGAATGGTTTTGGGAAATGAAAGGAAGTTTTACATTAGGAATGACGGAAAATTTCCTGATTTCTGGAAAGAATTTCAAACCTAGCCATAACCCCCAAACGATAACCCCAACAACAGTACACCGTAATATATTGTGAAAACTGATCACAGGTATAGATTTTGTGCCAATTATGATTGCCCGCAAACAATTTGAGTCATCAAATTGAATGCTTGAATAATAGATATGTAATCGTTGGCCATGGACTCGCTGGTGCGGTACTTGCCCATACAATAATTGAGCGCGGGCAGGATGCTATCGTTCTTGAGGCGAACATGCCTCACTCAGCAACCCGTGTATCTGCTGGGCTGATAAATCCATTCATCGGTCCGAAATTAAATATACCAGAGGATTTTTCTGCCTGCATGTCCGCAAATCAACATTTCTTTAAAAACTTTGAAAGGAAAGTGGGAAGAAATTTTTTAGAATCGATCGAATTATATAGAGTTCTCCAATCCCTTAATCAAAAAAGGAAATGGAATGATTTATCTCACGAATACAAAAAGGGATATCTATCGAAAGAAGAGGCTTTAAAGTTTGGGATAATTTCTGAGTTTGGAGTTGGAATAACAGCTTCATGGAAACTAAATTCATCCAACTTCATAAATTGCTCCCGTGAGGTTCTTCGTTCTAACGGCAACTATTTAGAAGAAGGTTTTGATCCAGAAAAATGGAGGAATCACCAGGTCATTTTTTGCGAAGGCTTCCGTGTAAATAGCAACAAGTGGTTTATGAACCTGCCTCTTTCACCTGCTCAAGGTGAAGTATTGACAGTAAACTCGAATTATAGGGTTAACGCGAGCAACGGCACATGGCATTTAGCAGAAAAAGGGACATCCCTTGCAAAAATTGGCTCAACCTGGAAACATGAGAATCTTGAGAGTGGGCCAACCTGCTCAGCCAGACAAGAAATTCTTAACAAATTGGAATTCTTGCCCGATCTTAAAAACAGCCCAGTAGTTTTACATGAAAGTGGTGTAAGAAGCAGCACTCGAGACCGGCATCCATTGATTGGCTTACATTCAGAAATGCAAAACTATTATCTATTTAATGGTTTCGGCTCAAGGGGATGCACCACTATCCCGCTTTGTGCCAAGGAATTGACTGACTTCATAATCGATGGTGCCAATCTACCCAGAAACAAAAACCTCCACAGATTTCCCTCTAATTAAAATGAGACTGGTCGAGCTCGCACATTCAAAAATAAAAGAGTTCATACGGCCCGGAGACTTATGCATAGATGCAACTGCCGGAAATGGATATGACACTTTATTTCTAGCAAGGCAAATCAGCCCATTTGGTAAAGTCTACGCTGTAGATATTCAAAAGCTTTCCATTGAGCAGACAGTAAAAAGATTAAATTCGCATGGATTTGACGAGATTTTGAGAACTTTCCATGGGTCGCATACTAAAATCCGAAATCTTTTGGACAAATCTGAACATGGAAAAGTGTCCGCAATCATGTTCAACTTGGGATACCTGCCTGGGGGTGATCATGCGATCACTACGACTACTGAAGATACAATCTTTGCCTTGAATGAAGCCTACGTCATCCTCAGGCAGGGCGGAGTTATTACCGCCTTATGTTACCGTGGCCATAGTGAAGGAACCAAGGAAACCAAAAAGGTTTTTGAATTATGCAAAGAAAAAAAATGGGATGTCGAAGTGGTGGAAGGAAGTAGCAATCCCCAGTCGCCCGTATTGATTCTAATCAAAAAGACTAGAATGGATTAACCGGATCTACCTCCTGATCGTAATCAACCCCATCCAATCCGAAGCCAAACAAACGGAGAAACTCGGTCTGATATTCCTCAAAATTGGTTATTTCCAAGAGATTGCCTGAGTTTACCTGTGGCCATAACTGCTTGATCTGCTCCTGTACATCGTCAGCCATTTCCCAGTCATCCAAACGAATGCGACCTGACTCATCAAGGTCGAGGGACGCATTTTCACCGTATAAGCGATCGAGGAACAACCGGTTGGTTTGCTCAATACAGCCCTCGTGAGTGCCTTTCTCGTGCATTACCTTAAACAACATTGATACATAAAGGGGCACAACTGGTATGGCGGAACTTGCCTGAGTGACCACAGCTTTGTTTACTGAGACATATGCATTTCCACGACAATTATCCTGCATAATTTGATTTAGATGATTACCCGATTTCTCCAAATGGGCCTTTGCTCGACCAATGGTACCATTTCGATAGATGGGCCAAGTCACTTCTGGTCCAACATAAGAATAAGCTATATTGATACAGCCCTCCGCCAGTAATCCCTCTTCTAACAAACGACGGGTCCATAACTCCCAGTCTTCTCCGCCCATGACTTTTTCTGTTTGGAAAATCTCATCCTCATTGGCGGGATCAATGGTTACATCCTTGACCTCTTTACGGTCAGTATCGAGGGTTTTATTCATATAAATCATTCCCACCGGCTTGAGGCACGCTCGGTACACCTTGCCGTCGGCAGGATCAGTTCGCCGGGGAGAGGCAAGACTATAGATAACCAGATCAAAAGATCCGCCCATCTCCTTGGCTTTTTGAATAACCGCATCCTTACACTCATGAGAAAAGGCATCTCCATTAATATCTTCGGCAAGTAAGCCTTTCTCACGAGCTAACTTTTGAAAAGCGGACACATTGTAAAATCCAGGACTAGCAGGCTTACCCTCTTTGGGCTCCCGTTCAAATGAAACGCCAAGTGTATCAGCATGGTTGGAGAAAGCTGCCGAAACCCGGCTCGCCAGACCGTATCCTGTGGATGCTCCAATCACCAGTACTTTCTTTGGTCCTTTCCCTTGTGGGAAAGAAATTTTGGAGGCAATTTCTGCTTGTTGCCGAATATTTTCCATGCAACCTGCCGGGTGGGAAGTAATGCATACAAATCCTTTAATTCTTGGCTTTATAATCATAATTTTAGACTAAAATAAATCTTTCGCGAACGGTTTCAATCAAGTAGGTTCATAACAAGATATGTTTCGCTAAGAAAGCTCAATCCCTTGAAATCAAAACCTAGAAAAAAATCATTTGACCGCACCCGTAATGGATTGGACTTGGTGTCGAACTTTATGGCATTACCAATCGACCAAGCAGAGCGAGTATCACGACACCCAGTACCCATGGAGAATTTGGTAGAAAAAGTTTGGGAAGATTGGGGTATTGGTGAAGAGGAAACCAGGGAAGGTATCATTTCCGGGAATTGGCAAAAAATTGTTGGCAGAAAGTTATCTGGTAAGTGTGCTCCAGTAAACCTTTCCAAAGATGGAAAGGTCCTTTTTATCCGTGCTGCAAGCAGTACGATCAAGCAAGAACTGAGCTTCAAAAAATTGGATCTTTTGAAAAAGATAAACACACTCAAAAATTGCCGCGCTGTAAATCAATTGCGGATTCAATAATGTTTGCCAACTCCTCACGATGCATCGTGAAGATATTCATCAACTTTGTATAACTTGGACACGAACAAATAAACGGTAGCTCCAGCCGCCATTAAAATTGTCCAGAACCAAAATTCGCTTGCTCCCTTCAGCAGGGAATTGCCTGTTTCATCAGAAAGGAGAAACTTCACCCCAGAAGTTAGGTAATTACCCAGAGAAACCGTCAGCAGAAACAAGGCCATCACCAGAGATTTCATGGTTCGCGGTGCCTGAGTGTAAGCAAACTCCAGACAGGTAATGGAAACTAAAACTTCAGACGCTGTAAGAATTAAACAGGCTAGAATTTGCCACCCGATATGCAGATTTCGCCCAATATCAAGAAATTCCTGAATGATTGAAGCGATAACGAATGCAAGAACCATCAACCACAGCCCTAAACCCATCTTTTTAAGGTCGGTTAGTCGAGTTACATGACCTAATATAGGATAAATAAACTTACTAAATACAGGTACAAGAATCAGGATGAAGAGTGGATTAAAAACTGCCGAAACCTGGGCAGGCAAAAGCTCATACCCCCCCCAAATGGGAAGCCATTCAGGCAGAACTCGTTCAAGCTCACGGGCTTGCACCTGCCACAATGTGCCAATCTGGTCAAACAATGCCCAGAAAAGAACTACAAAAGAAAAAATGATCCATAGCTTACCCAAGGCTCGAAGATTCTTTTTTTCTCTCAACTGGCTAAAGTATGCCCTGCCCTGTGGAGGGATATGGGCAAATTGATTTCTCCCAAGCCAAAAAAGCAATGTAGCAATAGCCATTAAAATCCCTGGTAATCCAAATGCATAATGATGACCAAAAATTAATTCCCCCTGCCCCTTTTCTCCTACTAACCAAATAAAGTATGGGTAAATGGCTTCTCCCATAGATTCACTTTCCCGCTTTGCTTCAAGTAAGAAGGGCGTGAGGAGACCAGAAATAAATGCCCCAAGATTGATCGATAAATAAAACCATCCAAAAACCTTGGACAATAGGTAACGGTTCGAACGGCCAAACTGATCCCCGACATGGGCGGATACACAGGGCTTGATTCCGCCCGAACCAACCGCAATCAATCCAAGACCTATCAGGAGCATGATTCGAGTATCACCTACCCATTCCATACACGCCAGAAATCCGTGCCCAATACAATAAATTAAGGAAAGAATGAGGATTGTTTTATACTTGCCCCAAAATGCATCTGATAAAAAACCGCCCACAACCGGGAAAAGGTAAGCCGAACCAACAAACAAATGAACCCATGCCTCTGCCTCTTTGCTAGAGAACACATTCAGTCCTCCAGCGGGCTGATGCAGGTAGAGAGTCATGTAAGCGAGCAGAATTGCCCGCATTCCATAAAACGAAAACCTCTCCGCTAATTCGTTACCAACAATGTAAGGAATGCCAGGAGGCATTCCTGTACGATCAAGTGGGTATTTTCGGTACACAAAGAGAACTAATTCTTATTAATTTGCTCTTCTTCGCGGCGACGGGCAGCTTCCCTGTCCAGATCTTCCATAATCATATTTTTTTCGGTCAAATCAGGCTCAGTTCGGATGACTTTATCGGCTTGATCTGTTGTATTTCGATGTGAAAAAGAATTTAACCAAAGGAACGAATTAAAAAAAAGCCCTACGAGACAAAAGGGATAAACAATCCTGGCTTCAAAATAGAATCCTAGAGTTAGGGATACAAATATAAGCACATTTAGTAAAAATATTTTTGGATTATGCATTACAAACATCCAATTTCTTTAAGACTCAAATTTTTGAAAATTTTTAACCGAAGCAAAATCAAATGGACTAATGAAAATTACCATCCTAATAATAAATAGGTGAAATTTACTTTAAAGAAAAGCTTCCTCTTATTGTTATTAATAAATTTTTCGTCATGTGAGAAAATTCCATTTACTCCTGACCTAAAAGATCTAACTATCGATAAGAACGAAACCATTGAAAAGAGTGGAATTGATACTCTTGATGAACCGAAGGAATCTGAGCCAGTTCAAATCATAAAACCCGCACCTCCTCCCCAAAAATCAGCAAATCCAATCCAGGTGCCAATAAATCCAATCCAGGTGCCAATACCACTGTCCCCGCCCAAGTTCGTTGAAACGAAGCCCGAAGCCCCTCAATTTTCCAAAGAATTACTGGCAGCAGTCAAAAATTGGACCAAGGTTCCAAAGAGTCAATTCTATGGGACAGTTATTTGCTCCTCGCCCGTTACTTTGGTGGCTAAAACTTCATCCGGACAAGAAATTGGCAGTTCATTGACTCCCGCAGGATCTGAACTGAAAGTTTTAGGCATGAAGGGTTCAAACCTTATTGTTGCAAATGTAAACAATGACAGACTAAGAGGCGAGGTGG
>CALKMX010000062.1 GCA_938091675.1 uncultured Opitutales bacterium | reverse complement strand
GAGTAAGTCTTTAAAACCTCCTTTGCCCTCCCGTCCTAATGCGGTTTCTATATGACCGGAGCGGACATTTTCCAATGCATAAGTATGGTGGTCCCAAGACTGATTATTGAGGAAATTGGAAAAGTTGATGGAGTTGGCCATACTGTAGGACAATTAACTTAAGAATCCGGTGAGGGGAGATGTTGCCCGCGCACTTTCAAATCTACTGCCTATTCCTGAAAGGTAGGCCAAACGCCCGGCTTCGACCGCCTTGCGAAAAGCCGTCCCCATGGTTGGCGGGTCTTTTGCAATAGCCAAAGCCGTATTAACCAAGACAGCAGATGCCCCCATCTCCATAGCTTCTGAGGCATCGGAGGGGCATCCAATTCCTGCGTCTACTATAACGGGAAGACTGGACTGTTCTATAATTATTTTAAGGAACTCCCTGCTTTCCAGCCCTCGGTTGGAACCGATCGGCGAACCGAGGGGCATAACCGCTGAAGCTCCGGCATCTTCGAGCCGTTTACAGAGCACCGGATCGGCATGGCAATAGGGTAAAATAATAAAGCCCAGCTTTGCCAACTCTTCGGTTGCAAGAAGAGTTTCAACCGGATCCGGCATGAGATATTTGGGATCGGGGTGAATTTCTAACTTTAACCAATTCGTTTCCAGGGCGTCACGGGCCATTTGAGCAACAAAGATAGCTTCTTTTGCATCCCTTACTCCAGAAGTGTTTGGAAGTATACGCAGGTTTTTATCGGTTAGGAAATCAAGGATCGAATCCTCCAACCCCTTGGGGTTCGCCCTTTTCATCGCAACGGTGACGAGTTCTGATTGGCAGTTCCTGACCGTTTCTTGCAATATTTCGCCAGAGGAAAATTTTCCGGTCCCCACAAATAATCGAGACTGTAAAGACTCACCGGCAATTTCGATGGAATCAGGTATCATGGACATGAGAAGTTAAGCGTTTGCTCAAACAAACTGCTTTTTTTTAAAACTTTTTGGATATCAGTTTCATTTCCAGAGTAAAGGGCTGAGCATAAAGCAATTCCTTGAATGTTAAATTGATCAACGAGGGGTAAATCTTCCAAGGTGAGACCCCCGATAAGAAATACTGGAATGGGGTTTAGTATCCCAATTATGCTTATGAAATTCTCATCGGTAAGCACGGGTAGTAATTCTTTTTTTGTTGAAGAATGGCGGTAGGGACCAAGCCCGAAATAGTCAGGATTTTCAGAAACCCCAATCAAGGCATCCTCTTTTGAATGTATGGTTTTGCCAATGAGTGTACCAGGGGCTAATTGCCTTCGAACATATTCAACTGGAGCGTCCTCCATACCAAGGTGAACGCCATCTGCATTGATCTCTTTAGCCAACTCGAAATGATCGTTAATGATTAATTTACAATTGTTCTTTTTGGTCAATTCAATGGCTTGCTTTGCCTGCACATAGAGTTCGTATGAAGGGATGGATTTAGCCCGCAATTGAATTAATTGAGCACCCGCATTCACTAAGATTTCTATTTGCTCAAAGTGATTTAGTTTAGGGTCGTCCCTGGTCAGGCACATTACGGACCCTAGGTTTAAGGGATTAGGACTCATCCTTGGCTAAAAGTCTCTTAAACAAGCTTTTCTCTTTTTCCTTTTTTGCCCAAACACTTCGCTCGATGAATTGATACCTTTCAAATGCTGCCACCGGATCCTTTTTCCCCCAAATGGAACCGAGCAAGGTCACCCCATCAAAACCTAGGTTGAAGATTTCGGGTATTTTACGTCTCCTGACCCCTCCGAGTGCATAAATAAGTGGCTTGGGGGATTTTGATTTTTTTAAATTATACAGGACACCACCAAGTTCGGGTAATGAAACCTTGGGGACATATCCTTTTTTGGATATCGATTCATAAACTGGGCCAAATAAACAATAGTCCAACGGTTCATTTAACGAGCTAAGTTCCTCGAGCCGGTGAAGCGAACGGCTCCGGGTCCCTTTGCACTCCAACAAGTTCTCCCCGGCAAAATGATGGTAACCGGCAAGATCAAAATCTTTTAACAGTTCAGGAAAACGATGCAGGACGATCTTTTTATGATATGTCTCAGGGATTTGGCCCAGAAGATTTGCAACCTCTGTTGCTTTGCTATCAGGCTTTCGTAAATGCAATCTTTCCAACCCCACTTCAAACAAATCAGACAGAATTGAGGGCTCTCCCTTGCGAATGGAAGCCCCTGTTATCAAGATGGCAAGAGGAAGCGTTTTCATCCGCCCTGAGTCGCTTGGATCAGAAGAATACGGTCTCCATCACGGAGCATTGTATCCTGCAGTTTTGACTTGGGTACGATGGTTTCATTCACGGCAAATGCCCACCCTTTTTTGTGATTAAGCCCAAGTTGCTGGCTCAGGCTTGCCAGGTCAACTTCCTGCGCAAGTTCCTTTGGCTCATCATTAACAAATATTCTCATTGGTTTGAGGAATGAGCGGTATAAATTTCTGCACCAGAATCAAGGAACTCCTTGGCTTTTTTTGCCATCCCTGCATCGATGGCCTCGGATTCATTATCCAGGCCCAATTCATCCGCAAACTTTCGTACATCCTCGGTGATTTTCATTGAGCAGAAATGGGGACCACACATCGAACAGAAGTGTGCGGTTTTGGCATTTTCTTGAGGGAGCGTTTGATCGTGAAACTCTTTTGCTTTTTCTGGATCAAGGGAAATGTTGAATTGATCCTCCCATCTAAACTCAAATCGGGCTTTTGAAAGTGCATTATCCCGGTACTGTGCCCCGGGATGACCTTTGGCCAGGTCAGCGGCGTGAGCGGCAAGTTTGTATGTAATAACACCTTCACGGACATCTTGCCGGTCAGGCAAACCAAGATGTTCTTTGGGAGTAACATAGCATAGCATTGCACAGCCATACCAACCGATCATTGCGGCACCTATACCGCTGGTAATATGATCATAACCAGGAGCAATGTCTGTGGTGAGGGGACCGAGAGTATAGAATGGTGCCTCATGGCACCAGTCCAGTTGCTTCTCCATATTTTCTTTAATCATGTGCATGGGCACATGGCCGGGACCTTCGTTCATAACCTGAACACCTTTTTCCCATGCTCTGGTGGTCAATTCCCCCTGTGTTTTAAGTTCTGCAAATTGGGCCTGATCATTGGCATCGGCAATCGATCCAGGTCTGAGACCGTCTCCAATCGAAAAAGAAACATCATAAGCAGCCATGATATCGCAGATATCATCCCATCTCTCATAGAGAAAGTTTTCTTTGTGGTGTGAAAGGCACCATTTTGCCATGATGGATCCTCCCCGGCTGACTATACCAGTCATACGATGGCGAGTCATGGGGACATAGCGAAGCAGCACGCCTGCGTGAATGGTGAAATAATCCACACCCTGTTCAGCTTGTTCAATTAAAGTATCCCGGAAAATTTCCCAGGTTAAATCTTCTGGTTTACCTCCAACTTTTTCAAGAGCTTGGTAAATAGGAACCGTGCCAACCGGAACCGGGCAGTTGCGCAAAATCCATTCCCTGGTGCGGTGAATATTTTTACCGGTGGAAAGATCCATCAAGGTGTCCGTCCCCCACTTGGTGGCCCAACGCATTTTTTCCACTTCCTCCTCGATGGAGGACGCAACTGCGGAATTACCAATATTGGCATTTATTTTTACAAGAAAATTTCGCCCAATTGCCATTGGTTCAAGCTCCGGATGATTGATGTTGGCTGGGATAATTGCACGTCCGCGGGCTATTTCATCGCGAACAAACACCGGAGTGATCTCGGCAGGAATAGCTGCACCATAGGAATTACCCAGGTGCTGATGTTTGAGCGAATTACTTGGCTCTTCCGGCGAAGATTGTAACGCCTCGGAAAGAGTTTGTAATTTCATATTCTCCCGAATTGCGACGAACTCCATTTCTGGAGTAATGATCCCTTTGCGGGCATAATGCAGTTGGGTGACCGGTGCACAAGGCTTCCCGCGGAGTACTGAAACTTGAGAACGATCGAAATCGGGGAGTTCCTGGGAACGCTCACGGGATTTTTCGTCATGCCGGGTGGACAAAAAACCGTTATCACCAGGTTTGACATCCCTACCCACTATGGGCTCAACATCTCCACGAGCTTTAATCCAATCGTGCCTTAATTTGGGCAGGCCTTTTTGAACATCCCCATGAAAGCCAGAATCACCCCAAGGGCCGGAAGTATCATAAACGCGAATGGGCTCATTTTTTTCTGCTGTGCCATCTGGCAATTTTGTGTCCGAAAGTGTGATTTCTCTCATTGGCACAGAAATATCGTGGGAAACCCCTTTCAAATACACTCTGCGGGAGTTGGGGAAAAGAGAATTGGAGAACTTGGAATCTTCGACTTTTTGGATCATGCTAATAATTTTTATTATGCATTAAACCGAAAGAAAAGTTTTCCCTACGGCTTAGGATGCATCAGGTTCAAAGGGTCGCTGGTGGGATGGATCCAACTTCTCAGCCCATCATCCTTGGGCTCCCCTAAACTAAGAACCATTCAAGTGAACAAAAGTTGGAAACGCAACCATACAAAATTATAAACTTTGCATTGATGAGTAGACTAGGTTGCCTCGTATTTGCCATCGGGCCTCATTGTGACAAGCCCCCTGATTTCAAGCATGGTGATTGCTGGAGTAATTTTTGGAAGAGGAATTTTAGTTATCTCTTGAAGTTTTTCACTGCCGAGAATTTCCCCGCTTGTGAGAACTTTCATGATGGCCTGCTCATCCTTATCAAGATCAGAAAGATCTTTCGGGGAGGAGGACGGGGTCAATTGATCCGAAAACTTAGAGTTTCCCAGCATGGGGGATAATTCTTCAAGGATATCATTTGTATTTCGCACAAGAGTGGCACCATCTCTTAATAAATCCAGGCATCCCTGGGACTCAGGCTGATCTACCCTTCCTGGAACTGCGAATACTGTCCTGCCTTGTTCCGCAGCGAACTTTGCCGTGATCATGCTCCCGCCAGACTTTGCAGATTCAACGACTAACACACCAAGTGAGACTCCCGCGACCAGACGGTTTCTCATCGGA
>CALKMX010000061.1 GCA_938091675.1 uncultured Opitutales bacterium | reverse complement strand
TCCGTACCCTTGGGGGCGACCAGCATTTCGGTTTCCAGTTTCAAGTCCTCCGCCAGTCGCATGCCCACCCGCAAATCATCCAGGGGTAGTTCGTTCACCAGGTAGCGGGTGCGCGACTTGTGGAGCAATTGCTCCATCGCCCCGATTACCTGGCTGTCGAACTCCTTGTGCCCGCCCTTGAGGGTGGCCAGGATCACTTCGGAATCGTGCCCCTCCATTTCCAGGTAGTCGTACTCCAATGCGGCGTCCAAAATCTGGTATGCCTTGAAGGTGTTTTCCTTGTCCGGTGTTTGATAGGGTGTGGAACTAACCAGTAAACAGTCGAGGATTTCCCGGACATTTCCCAGCCTCGGAATATGGCCAAGCAAATGGGTGACCACCTCCGGGAACTTCTTTACCAGTTCCTCAATCTGCGGGCGTACCCGCTTGCGCAAAAATACATTTTCCGCCTCCTCTTCCGGCAGAGTGATCGCAGCCAGTTGGGAAAACACCGCCGCGGTCTCCACCCGCCAGACATGGGGATAATGCAAATACCTCGCCACCTCTCCGGCCAGTCGGCTTACCCGCTGGGCACGACCAAAAAACAGGGGCTTTATCGTGGCCAGGGTATCAGTCAATGCATTCACTGCCCCCACCAGGGTTTCCTGCAGGAGCACCCGTTCCGCTTCCAGTAATTCCCGCTGCCTGGCCCCTGCCTGAATCGCTTCCCGTAAGGCTTGGGGGCAGTATGGCTTTTCCAGCAGGCGAAATACATGACCGTCGTTTACCGCCTTCATTGCGTCCTGATAATTGGCATGCCCGGTCAGGAGCATGGTGGTGCAGTACGGGTCCCGGTGAATCACCTTGGCGAGAAGGTCAGCCCCGTTCATCCCGGGCAGGATCTGGTCGCTCACCACAATAGTAAACGGTCCATCCTCCTCGAAAACTTTGAGCCCTGTCTCCGCATCCCTGGCAAAGTGGGGCACACAAATCTCATTCACCTGTACCTTCAATTCATCCAGTACTTCCACTTGATCATCCACAAAGAGTACTTTGGGCAGATTTGTTTTCATCATACCCGATATTCTATCT
This sequence comes from uncultured Opitutales bacterium, assembly GCA_938091675.1. GTDB lineage: Bacteria > Verrucomicrobiota > Verrucomicrobiia > Opitutales > Seribacteraceae > Chordibacter. The sequence goes on along the minus strand of CALKMX010000061.1, from coordinate 8,294 downwards.
CTTAATCATCGCCTGAACAAATTAAGGCCAGGCCAATCATAAGGAGCGAATTTTCGTAACCTAAAAAGCCCCTAGTTGCTCATCGCCTCGAGGGGCGGGGCAAACTTGGTCAGGTTGATTCCCTGCACCGCGGTCTCATACTCTTCCATCGTTGGAATTCGGCCGAGGATGGCGGAAAGCACGACCACCGGGGTCGATGCGAGCAGGGATTCTCCCTTCTTGCGCTCCGAATCCTCCACTACGCGTCCCTGAAACAAGCGGGTTGAGGTGGCCATGACTGTGTCTCCCCTGGCTGCCTTTTCCTGGTTGCCCATGCACAAGTTGCACCCTGGGCGTTCCAGATACATCATATTTTCATATTCCGTACGGGCGTTGTTTTTGGGGGCATCATCATTGAACACAAATCCGGAGTATTTCTGGAGCATGTCCCAGTCTCCCTCCTCTTTCAGTTCATCAATAATATTGTAGGTTGGAGCCGCCACCACCAGGGGGGCATGAAATTCCACTTTTCCTTTTTCCTTCTCCAGATTCCTAAGCATCTGGGAAACGATTTTTAAATCTCCCTTGTGCACCATGCAGGATCCAACGAATCCAAGATCGACTTTTTTGGTTCCGCCATAGTAGGAAACCGGGCGGATGGTGTCGTGGGTATAGCGCTTGGAAACATCGTCATTGTTTACATCCGGGTCTGCAATCATTGGCTCATTGATCAGATCCAGGTCCACCACAAACTCCCGGTAATACTTCGCAGTTGCATCCGGTGCCAGGGCGGGTTTTTCACCCGAGCGGATCTCTGAAATTCTGCGGTTGGCAATATCGATCAGTCCCTGGAGCACCTGTATATGGTTGTCCATTCCTTTGTCGATCATCACCTGGATCCGGCTCTTGGCAATCTCGAGGGATTCGATCAGGGTCTCGTTTTGCGAGATACAGATCGAAGCCTTCGCCTTCATCTCCGCGGTCCAGTCGGTAAAGGTAAAGGCCTGGTCAGCGGGTAGGGTGCCCAGGTGCACCTCGATGATTCTTCCCTGAAATACATTGTCTCCAAACTCCTTGAGCATCTGCGACTGGGTGGCATGCACCACGTCACGGAAGTCCACCTGGTCCTTTAGTGTCCCCTTGAAAGTCACCTTTACAGACTCCGGTATGGGCATGGTCGCCTCTCCGGTGGCCAGGGCGAGGGCTACTGTTCCCGAGTCTGCCCCAAAGGCCACGCCCTTGGACATCCGGGTGTGGGAATCTCCCCCGATAATGATCGACCAGTCGTCCACCGTCAGGTCGTTGAGTACCTTGTGGATCACATCGGTCATCGCATGGTACTTTCCTTTGGGGTCCCGTGCGGTGATCAGGCCGAAATTGTGCATGAAGCTCATCAACTTGGGGATATTTTCCTGCGCTTTCTTATCCCATACCGATGCGGTGTGACAGCCCGACTGGTAGGCACCGTCCACCGTTGGGGAAATAATGGTGGCCGCCATTGCTTCCAGTTCCTGCGAAGTCATCAGTCCGGTGGTATCCTGCGAGCCCACGATGTTTACTTTTACCCGTACATCGGATCCTGCATGCAGGACGGTTCCCTGCTTCACCCCCACCATGTTTTTATTAAAGATTTTTTCCACCGCGGTCAGGCCCTGTCCCTCTTTCGATACCTCACGGGCGGGGGCAAATACCTGGGGGATGTCCATGCCTAGTGCACCCGCGGCAAAGCTTTGCAACTTCTTGCCAAACACAATCGCGTACGATCCGCCCGCCCGGATGAACTCCTGCTTTTGCGGGGTCAATGCGGCCGAAATGTCGGTCAGTTCGGTCTCTCCCTCGTATAATTTTTTGGTCCTGGTATTGATGGTCAGTACCTTGCCCGTCTCCACCGAATAAGTCTGTTCAAGTATCGGGTCTCCATTGTCGTCGAGCACGGTGTTGCCCTCGGCATCCACCTTCTTTACCCAATTATTTAGATCGATCCCAATTCCCCCGGTCACACTCACCGTGGTCAAAAAGATGGGGGAGATTCCATTGGTTCCTGCCACAATCGGGGCAAAATTTACAAAGGGTACATAGGGGCTTGCCTGCTTGCCTGTCCACAGGGCCACATTGTTCACGCCCGACATTCTCGACGAGCCCACACCCATGGTTCCCTTCTCTGCGATCAACATTACCCGCTTGTCTGGGTGCTGATTTTTAAGTGCGGTAATTTCTGCCTGGGCTTTTTCCGAAATCAGGCATTTTCCATGCAATTCCCGGTCCGATCGGGAGTGTGCCTGGTTGCCCGGGGAGAGCAAGTCGGTGGAGATGTCTCCCTCCGCTGCAATATAGGTGACCACCTGGATCTCCTCATCAATATCGGGCAGTTTGGTAAAAAATTCCGCCTGGGCATAGCTTTCCAGGATATCCTTGGCGATTGGGTTGCCTGCCTTGTATGCCTGCTCGATCCGGTCGGTGTCTGCCTCGTACAAAAATACCTGTGTCTTGAGGACCTCGGCTGCCTCGGCGGCAATCTGCCCGTCTGCTCCAAATGCGAGATCGATCAATACCCGCACGGATGGACCGCCCTTCATGTGGGAGAGCAATTCAAAAGCAAACTTGGGCGTAATCTCCGCCACCGTTTCCATTCCCAGGATTATACTCTTTAAAAATTCCGCCTTTTCTCCCGCTGCCGGGGTGGTTCCTGGCAGGATGTTGTACACAAAGAAATCGATCGATTCTTTCCTGTGCTCATGGTTGGGCTCCTTGATTTGCCGGATGATATCGGCCAGCAACTCCTTACCGTCTATTGGTTTCGGGCTTAACCCTTGTGCTTTTCTCTCTTCGATTTCCGAAAGGTATTCTTGGTACGTATTCATGGGATAAATTGAAAATTGGGAATTCTAGCTAAAGTGATTCCACAAAATTTTACAACTTCGTAACTTATATAAAGTAAATTTGTCTTAAGTCTTCGTATTAAACCCTAAACCATCAAGTGATATTTAATAGTTTTCATTTTCCCGAAAGCCATTTTATGACTTTCCACCTTTCCAGTCTCTTGACTATTACCTAGTAATAACATAAGTTATAACTGTTATGGCAATAGAAGCTAAAGTTCGTAAAATTGGAAATTCCTTAGGTATCGTTTTACCAAAGGAAGTTCTGCAAACTTTGAAAGTGGAAGAGGGTGCATCTCTTTACATTACTGAAGCTCCTAAGTGTAGTATCCAAGTGAATGCAGAAAAACCTCACTTTAAGGAAAAGATGCAAGTAGCGGAAGACGCCATGCGTCGCTATCGCAATACCTTTCGCAAACTTGCTGAGTGAAAGAGCCTGTCTGGCTTGATTCGCAGGATCTTTATGTCCTGCACAACCAACTGCTTGCCCGGTTTGGTGGGTTGGAAGGTATTCGCGATGAAGGATTACTTGAGTCGGCAATTCATCGCCCGATTCAGAAATTTCAGTATAATTCAAAAGTCACACTTCCAGAACTAGCTGGATCCTATGCCTACGGAATTGCGAGGAATCACCCTTTTTTCGACGGTAATAAAAGAGCAGCCCTTTTAGCAGCTATCGTATTTTTGGAAATCAACGGAATGAAATTTCATGCCACTGAAGAGGATGCAGTTTTGGAAACTCTTGCCTTAGCTGGTGGCGAACGAACAGAAGAAGAATACGCCTCTTGGTTATCGAAGAGTTCATCCTAGGCATTTCACCTTTCACTTTTCACTCTTCAAACTTCTTAATCCACCCTTCACTCTTCCTTCACCCTTCCTTTTGCCATTTACGCAATTGGCAATTTACTAAACTCTGTAGCCCATGAACATAACCATGCCAAACATCCTGGAAATTCTTTCCATCCTTGTATTCGGATCCATCCTCTTCGTGTGGGTGGTGCGCTACAACAACATCAAGGACGAGTTTAAGTCCTTCAATCTGCCCAAGTGGCTGCGTGACTTGGTTGGGGTGTTCAAGATCTCCTTTGCGGTCATGCTGCTCAATGACAATTTGGAAATCGTCCGCATTGGTGCCCTGGGCATTGCGGTGCTGATGGTTGCCGCTCTTCTTACCCATCTTCGCTTGAAGAGCCCGGCTCCCCGCATGCTTCCTTCTTTCTCCCTGCTTTGTCTTTGCTCGTACATTGCCTACCTCTGTTCGCAATTGCTTTTCACCTCCGTATGAAGTTCCCCGCATGGCCTACCTACAAATAACGGTTCAGGTCCTGCTCGTCTGCGTATTTGCCCTTGGGGGAGGGTACCGATTTTTTCAACCTATCGATGTTCTTGCCCGGCGCATGCTCTGGGTGAAATATTTCAAGCCAGTCATCGTCCGCTGTATTGCCCTGCTTGAACTGGTATGTGGGGTTGGTCTTTTATTACCGCTGGTACTTTCGGACCCTTCTGGCAGCCTACTCTTTTATTCCGGCAGCTTGCTCATCCTTACCATGGTCGGGGCCGTGGTCACCCATGCCATTATTGGGGATTACAAACAAATCATCGGCAACCTCTGCCTCATTGGCATGCTCTACCTGGTTACCTTTTTGGTTGTTTGAATTTTCTGAAGTCCGCCTTTTAGGTGGCCAATATAACATCGAGAAGAGTCTGCCCAAACTTTTTCAGTTTCGATTCTCCAATTCCATTGATCTCGAGCATTTCTTCAAAGCTCTGGGGTCTCTTATCTGCCAGTTCAATCAGGGTTTTATCATGAAAGATTACATAGGCGGGCACTCTTCTCTTTTTGGCTATTAACTGGCGTGCTTCCTTGAGCTTTTCAAAAAGTTCCTGGTCGTCCTCATCCTCCAGGGCAGGCTTCGTCCGCCTCGCTGGTTTCTCTCTCTTTGCCTTCTGTTTTTCGGATACCTTTCGAAGGTCGATAGACTGCTTCTTCTTTAGAAACGCGAAACCCTTGTCGGTTATTTTTATTCCATTGTGCTCATTTACATCCACCATCAATAGATTGCGGGAAACAAGCTGGCGGAAAATATTTTGCCACTCCACTTTGCTCAAATTCTTCCCTATTCCAAAGGTGCTTTGCTGGTTGTGTCCAAACTGGATTATCCGGTCGTCCTCCTTGCCCATCAAAACATCCACCACATAGACCATTCCAAACCTTTGCCCCGTTCGGTATACCGCAGACAGGGCCATTTGTGCCGCGGTCGTCCCATCAAAGGTCTGTGGCTTTGTCTCACAGGTGTCGCAATTTCCGCACGGTTCCCCGGTATCGTCAAAATACTCCAGCAATATCTGCCTCCGGCAAATTGCCGCCTCACATAGGCCGAGCAGGGCATTGAGTTTTTGGTTTTCGATCCGTTTCTGAATTTCCGGTGCCTCAGAATTTTCTATCCAGTTTCTCTGCATCACGGCATCATCCATCCCGTAAATCATATACGCATTGGAGGGCAGTCCGTCCCGGCCCGCCCGCCCAGTTTCCTGGTAGTATGCCTCAATGGATTTAGGGATGTTCATATGGGCAACAAAGCGCACATCCGGTTTGTCTATGCCCATGCCAAATGCGATGGTGGCCACAATAATGATATTGTCCTCTCGTAAAAAACGGTCCTGGTTCCTGCTCCTTACCTCCGCCGGCAGTCCCGCATGGTAGGGCAGGGCATTCATTCCCTTGTCCTGCAGCCACTCCGCTATGTCCTCCACCTTCTTTCGCGATATACAGTAGATGATTCCACTGTCCTCGCGGTGGTAATTTATAATAAAGTCATACAGCTGCTTTTTCGGATTGTTCCTTTCCAGTATGGAGTAGTGAATGTTTGGCCGGTCAAATCCCCCGATAAATGTTTTCCCATTTTCCAGTTTTAATCGTTCAATAATATCCTTCCTCGTTGCCTTGTCTGCGGTGGCCGTCAGGGCAATTCTGGGTACGCCCTCAAAGCGTTCCGCCAGAAAGGATAGGGCGGTGTAGTCTGGCCGGAAGTCGTGCCCCCACTGCGATACGCAATGGGCTTCATCAATGGCAAACAGGGCAATCTTTACCCGCTCCAGCAATTCCACAAACTCGGGCATCACCAACCTTTCGGGTGCCACATACAACAGGTCCAAATTGTTATTTTCCAGCTTTTGCTTCACCCCAAAAACATCCCTGTCCGTCATGCTTGAATTGATCGCCCCTGCCGATATCCCCAGCTGGGCAAGTGCGGTTATTTGGTCCTGCATCAATGCAATCAAGGGAGAAACAATCACTCCCACACCCTCCCGGCAAAGAGAGGGTATCTGGTAGCATAGCGATTTCCCACTGCCTGTGGGCATCAGTACAAACGAGCTCCCCCCGTCAATCACATGTTCAATAATCTCTTCCTGCTGGCCCCGGAATTGATCATACCCATAGGTTTGTTTTAAAATAGCTAGCGGATTTTTGGCAGACTTAAGCACAGGATAAGAATAAAAATGATTTGCACCAGGCCACGTTTCACCACCCATGATTCCACTGCCCGTACAGTTCCTTGTTTTTGTGGCAATCAACCCTACTTTACAATCTTCAATCTTCCCGCTACCCCAACTTTCCTCTTCAATTTTCACCCTTCACTCTTTTATTCCTTAACCATTCACTCTTCTTCCTTCACTCTTCCTTCATGTTACAACTCTCTGCCAGAGTATCCATCCCCTTACAGGAGATCCAGTTACAGGCCATTCGTGCCCAGGGTTCGGGCGGACAGAATGTAAACAAGGTATCCACCGCGGTTCATTTATTTTTCGATATTCGTGCCTCCTCCCTGCCCGAAGTTTATAAAACCCGCTTATTGCAGAAAAAAGACCGCCGGATCAGCCCAGCGGGTATCGTCATTATCAAGTCTCAGGAAGCACGCACCCAGGAAGCAAACCGCGAAAAAGCCCTGGCTCGGTTGAAAGAACTGATCAAGGAAACCATGCAGGTACGCAAGTCCCGCAGGGAGACTACTCCAACCAGAGGAGCAAAAGAAAGACGCCTGCAGTCCAAGGACACCCGCTCCAAGACTAAGAGCCTCAGGAAACGCCCCGGATTGGACGATTAAACCTTCATTTCATTCTTCTTTCCTTCACTCTTCACTCTTCTTTCCTTCACTCTTCCTATATCCCCAATCGCTCGGCCCGGTCATGAAGAATTTTTCGGTACCCCAATTGAAGTTGCTCAGATAATAGGCTTTGCCTGATCAATCCTTCCAATACGGGCATCGCATCCTTCAGTTCTTGTATTATCCTGCCAATCTGGGCCTCCGATAATTTCAGACGCTCCTTGCAGAAATAATCCAGCCACAATTTTTGGGTGAGCTTCTTTTTTCTTCCGTCCAGGGGTAGGGCGCTCTCTTCCTTGGCATTCTCCAAAACCAAGGAGGTATTCAGTAGGTCATAGGCAGGCGTTAACGAAACAACGCCATCCTGCACCCAAACCGAAAAATTCTTTAAGTGCATGTCCTCATTTCCGGTAAGGAAGCAAAATAGCAGACGCTTGGCCAATTTGGGCCTTTCGATCGCGGGGAAGGTGCAGAACTGATCAACCAGTTGAACCACCCGCTCCAGGGAACTGTCATACTTTGTTTCCCGGGTTGCACCCGAGAGCTGGGCAAAGTCTTCCACATGGACTTTCCCTGAACGCCCCTCACGGTCATAGCGCTTCACAAAATAGACCAAGCTGTCATCCACAGCACGCAGTAGTCCATGCACCGGCACCTTTATGCCAACTGCAGCGGCCATTCGCATCGTCAAAGCCTCGTTCGCAGGCACCTCTTCGTAGGGCAACGGATTAGGCTTCAGAATAAATCGACCCCCCCGGTCCACCAACGCAAAAGAACAATCTTTCAATTTCAACACAGCGGAAAGCTTGGGCTGTACGCCCTGAATCGACATTTTGTCCGAACGCCGCCTCACCTCCCTTAGCTGTGCCTCATAGGAATACTCCAAAGGTTCCAAATGTGTAAGCTTGGGATGAATGCTCCTCAAGCCAGTCTCCGAGTAGCTTCGCCCCGTAGGCAATGGCTCTAAGGTAATCGGGCAATACTGCATGATTAGCCTTCCGTCGTACCCTGAGAAGAATCTTTTATGAGGCTCACCGAAAGGGACCCGACTAAATCCTGCCCCAGCGTCACCAATTGGGTAAAGCAGTCATTGCGGTCAATTTTTTGTTTTTTGAGAAGGGCTTCCAATTGCTCGCCCTCCGGCAATAAACCGTCCAATACCGCGGGAAACGCCTTAAAAATATAAGGCTCTTTACGCACAGGAAGTGTCAGTGAAATCGGGGTTCCCGCATAATTATCGACATACTCAAAGGCCCAGCCATCGTCCCGCTCTTCCTGCAAGTGACCAGCAAGTATACCGGACTGAAAGATAGCTGCTCTTCGAAGCATC
>CALKMX010000060.1 GCA_938091675.1 uncultured Opitutales bacterium | reverse complement strand
AGCCTCGACACGCTTTCGCGAAGCAGTTTGCAGTACATCTCGAAGCCCACACCCGCGATATGACCACTTTGTTCGCTGCCCAAAAGATTCCCAGCCCCGCGAAGCTCCAGGTCCCTGAGGGCGATCTTAAAACCTGCACCCATACTGCTGGTACTTTTTAATGCCGACAGTCTTTTCCTCGCCTTTTCTTTAACTGGCAGCAATGGGTTTACTAATAGGTATGCATACGCCTGGCGGGTAAACCTGCCAACCCTGCCCCGCAATTGGTACAGTTGGGAAAGGCCAAACTTATCCGCCTCTTCGATAATAATCGTATTGCAGTTAGGAATATCCAGGCCTGATTCAATAATGGTAGTGCACACCAATAAGTCGTATTTCCCTGATATAAATTCAACCATTACCTGCTCGAGCTCAGATTCAGACATTTGTCCATGCCCAATGACAATTCTTAGTTTTGGGACAAGGCTTTGGAGTTTTCTCGCTACAGAACGAATGGTCTTTACCCGATTGTGAAGATAAAAGACCTGTCCGCCACGGCGAAGCTCCAGCTCGATGGCTTTTTTCAGTAAATCATTTGATTCGCGAATGACCTCAGTCCTGATGGGTCTTCGATTAATGGGTGCAGTCTCAATGGTGCTGAATGAGCGTACCCCCACCATTGCAAAGTACAAAGTTCGCGGGATTGGAGTCGCACTAAGCGTGAGCACATCAATGTTGGCTTTGATGCGCTTCAGTTTCTCTTTGTGCTCAACCCCAAAGCGCTGCTCCTCGTCAATGATTAACAGCCCTAAGTCCTTGAACTTTAAATCATTTGAAAACATGCGGTGGGTGCCAATCACCATATCCACAGATCCAGTCCCAAGCTGCTTGATTATTTCCCTTTGTTGGGAAGCAGTACGAAACCGCGATAGCATTTCAATGGTTACCGGAAAGTCTTTCATTCTGGCATGAAAGGTTTGCAGGTGCTGCTGGCACAAGATTGTGGTAGGAGCAAGGAGTGCGACTTGCTTGCCGTCCATAATGGCCTTAAATGCAGCCCGCATGGCAACTTCAGTTTTTCCATAACCGACATCCCCGCAAACCAAACGGTCCATAGGTTTGTCCGATTCCATGTCTTGCTTTACCTCCAAGATCGACCGCAGTTGATCGGGTGTTTCGGAGTAGGGGAAAGAATCCTCAAACTCTTTTTGCCAATTATCATCAACGGAAAATGCGTGGCCTTGTTCAGCATCCCTGGATGCCTGTAGCCTGAGAAGATCTGCGGCTAGATCTAAGGCGGCTAATTCGGCTGCTTCCTTTGTTTTTGCCCAACTCTTCCCCCCAAGTTTCGCAAGTTTGGGAGAAGCTTTTTTAAGACCAACATAACGTGAAAGCAAATGGGATTCTTGCAAGGGCACATGGAGCAGAATCCCATCAGCGAACTCCACTGTGATTGCTTCCTCCGTTTTTCCTCCCTGTTCAATTTTCCCCAGAACACTGAAACGGCAAATTCCATGCTGAAGGTGCACCAGTAGGTCACCGTCAATTAGTTCATTAAAATCCAGGGCGTGGTCTACTTCTTTCCTATTGATTGTTGCCTTCCTCGATCGCAAAGGCCGGCGACTTCTCTCCCGCCCGAGCATCTCGGTGGAAGTGACCACAACCAGTCCCTTGTCACTGGGGTCAAGGAAGGAAGGAAATAGCGAAGAGCCTTCTTCTTTAGTGAATATGAACCCTTGATTCAAGGAAACGGCCAGGAAAGAAAAACCTGCCTCCGCGATACCGTGGTCCTGCAAAAGATTAAGGATGCGCTTTTTCTCTGAATCTGCCCCTATTGAGATACAAATCTTAAAGCCTCTGTTAGCATAATTGGTTATGAGTGAGAGGATCTTTTCCAAAGTCCGGTCAAAGTATTGGTCATTGAGAATAAAGGAGCTTTTTACGGTATTGCTCTCCAGTTCTGGTATTAGGGGTTCTACTTGGAGAGAAAGCTTTGGTGCATGATCAAATATACCTGCCCCAGCATCAATTTCACTAGTGGACAAAAAATGATCAGATATTTCGGGTGCCCGTTTCCATACCATTGAAAGGTTGGCTTTCTCGGTGGCTGAATTTCCCGTCTCGTGAAAATAGAGAGGATACACTCGGAGTAAGGCTTCCGGTTCTTCCATGTACCAGAAGACAGAGTCGGGTAGGTATCTTAAGAATTCGCCATTTCGATCGACATTTTTTTTATCACAGAGAGAGGAGATCCTGATCTCCTTTAAACTCTCGGTTGATCTTTGGGAAGTCGGGTCAAATAAACGAATTTCTTCAACATAGTCGCCAAAGAAATCAATCCGGACAGGGCTATTGGCATTAACCGGATAAATGTCAATAAGACCCCCACGAATAGCAAATTGACCGGGTTCCTCACATACAACTTCGCACGAGTAGTCGAACTTACTGCCCAATTCTTGACTTAGTGCATCATAGGGCAGTTCTTTGCCGCATTGTATGATAAGTTCTTCTGCTTGGGTTACCTCAAGGATCGGACAAGGGCCAAGAAGTGCTTCCAGTGTTGTGGCAATGAGGATACGGTCTGTTCCGGGCTGCTTGCTGCTTACTTCCCTTAATGAGGAAAGTAGAGAAATGCGCTCACAGTTTCTCTCAAAGGCATCTGGGTGGTCCGATCCCGGCGGATAGTCAAATGAGTGAAAGTCAAGTGCAGTGCCTGGATAGAATGCCTCGGCAAAGGCGGCTATATCTTCACATTTATTTTCTGCGTCCGGTAAGGATTCCCCAATTACAATGGCAACCCGGCACTTTTTATCGATCCACAGATCCGCGACCACAGCAATGGCTGCCTGACTGGGACAGTTGGGTATAAAGGTTGACTTTAAGGAGCCAGGGGGCTCGATTTTCTTCACTTTTTAATCTGGGGAAAGAGTTCTTAAGGCAGCTTGGGCAGCCTGTTCTTCAGCCTTTTTTTTACTTTGCCCAGTGCCT
>CALKMX010000059.1 GCA_938091675.1 uncultured Opitutales bacterium | reverse complement strand
GCGATCACTTCCACGCCGTAGCGCTGGAGCTCGATCACCACTTCCTTGCCCAGCTCGCCGGAGCCACAAAGAAGGACTTTTTTTGCCGAAGGTTTAAAAGGGGTGCCAATGGATACAGACATGGAAATGATCAAGACACTTCGTTCCTCAGTGGGTCGAGCGAAAACAATTCACAATTCGTGGGGAAAGGAGGAGTTATTCACATGAGCCATGAATTATTCACGAAATACGCTTTTCCGTTTCCACATGGCTCAATCCGTCCTTTGATGGCGGGCGGATGGAATATCATCAATTTTTTACGCAGATCGATTGGCTGGTGGTGGTGGGATACCTCGCCCTGACCACCTGGGTGGGCCATGCCCTGAAGGGAAAACAGTCCACCATCCGCGATTTCTTTCTGGGTGGACGCACCCTCCCCTGGCCCGCGGTGTCGGGTTCGATCATTGCCACGGAGATCAGTGGGGTCACCTTTATCGGGGTGCCCGGGATGGTGTATGCCGCAACCGGAGATTTTACTTACCTGCAGTGGGGACTGGGCTCCATCGTAGCCCGGATTCTCGTGGGCATCTATTTCGTAAAAGCCTTTTACGAAAAAGAAATCTACAGCCCCTATGACTTTATGGGCAACCGGCTGGGGATCGGGGCGAAGCGGCTCGCCACCATCATTTTCCAGATCGGGGGAATCCTTGGGCAAAGCGTACGGGTACTTGTCGCCGCCCTTGCCCTCAAGGTGGTGACCCCGCTGGAGTTCGAGCATTGTATCTGGATTATTGGATTATTTGCGGTGGGATGGACCTGGATGGGCGGGATGCGCACGGTGATCTGGACCGATGTGATGCAATTCTTTCTCTTTGTGGGAGCCGGACTGCTCTCCTTGTTCTGGATTATTTCCCATCTGGACGGCGGATGGGGGGAAATGGTGAGCACAGCAGGAGAGGCAGGAAAATTTACCCTGCTCAATTTGACCACCGACCCGGCGGTCGGGTTTACCCTGTGGGTGGCGATCATCGCGGTGCCTTTCCAGAACCTCAGTGCCTTTGGGGTGGACCAGTTGAATGCCCAGCGGATGTTTTGCTGTAAGGATGCAAATGATGCCCGCAAAGCAATGATTGCCAGCTCCGCCGCCCTTCTCCTCACCACCCTGATGCTTTTTGTGGGCACCGCCCTCTATGCCTACTACGAGCCGATGCGGGCAGCGGGAACTGAGCCCGCGATCTTTGCGGAGGATGGAAACTATGTCTACCCAGTCTGGATTGTTACGGAACTTCCGGCCGGGCTGCGGGGGCTGATCCTTGCGGGCATTTTTGCCGCTGCCATATCGAGCCTGGATTCTATCCTTGCCGCCCTTTCACAAACCACTCTTTCCCTCATTCGGGATGGTAAGGAGAACGAGGCACAGCAGGAGAAAAAAGATCTCTTTCTCTCCCGCCTGCTCGTCCTGGTCTGGGGGATTTTGCTGGCCGCGTTTGCGGTGGAACTGGATGCCCTGCGGGGCAAGGTAAATGTGGTGGTGCTTGCCTTTGGGATGATTTCCTACACCACCGGGCCGATGCTGGGGATGTTTCTTGCCTCTCTCTTTACTCCCCGGGCAAGCGTGAAAGGACTGAGCCTCGGATTTGCCCTGTCCTTTGCTCTGGTTGCCTACCTACGGCCGGACTTTTACCAGATTTTGCTCAACTTCGATCTCATTTCCCTGGATCAGGTGGAAAAGTGGAGCGGTCTGATGGTAAAAGGAGAAAAACTTTTCATTATCATTAACACCGCCTGGGCATGGCCGGTGACCGTATTTCTCACCTGGGGGTGCGGTCTTCTCTTTCCCAAGCCCGCGAAATGAACCTGCCCAAATTATTTCCCACACCCCGGAAAATTTCTGCAACTGGAAATTCGTTTACCATCCCTCAGGAACTCAGATTTTTTTACTCAGAAGATAGCCTGAGCAAAGGAATAAGGTCTTGGGTAGGAAAACTTCCTCTCAAGCATGTTGAATCTAGCGAACAGGCAAACCTTGTCGTCCATAATGAAAAAATGGAACATCCGGAGGCTTATTTCCTGAAACTGGAAAAGGAGCAGATTGCCATCCGGGCGGAAAGTGCAGTCGGGGTATTCCGGGCATTATCCAAGGTATTTCAAATTTTGCAGTTCAAAGATGCTGGTACGCAGGTATCGGGATTCGTGATCGAGGACGCTCCCAGCCTGAACCGCCGGGGATTCATGCTGGATATTAGCCGGTGCAAAGTACCCACAATGGAGGAATTGTTCCGGCTGATCGATCTGCTCGCCTTGATCGGATACAATGAATTGCAACTCTACATCGAGCATACTTTCAAATTTAAGGATCATGAAACGGTGTGGAAGGAAGCCTCTCCCTTAAGCCCTGGGGAGATTCAGCAAATTGACAGGTATTGTGCGGAGCGGTTCATTGAGCTGGTGCCCAACCTCAATTCCTTTGGGCATTTTGAGCGTTGGCTGTGCCACCCGGCATACATGCACATGGCGGAATGCCCCGATGGGTTTGTTCGGGAAGAGCCCTACATTAAGCGGGATCATGGAACCACCCTGAAGCCCAATCAGGAGAGCCTGGACTTTATTGATTCATTGTACGCGGAATACCTGCCCAATTTCAGTTCTAAATCTTTCAATGTGGGACTGGATGAACCCTGGGAACTTGGCCAGGGATGGAGCAAGCAGGAAGTCGAGCAAACCAGTAAAGGGGCGGTTTATTTGCGGCACCTGGAAGGCATACGGGAACTGGTGGAAAAGCACGGGAAAAATATGCAGTTCTGGTCCGATGTATTGCTGGAAGATCCAGAAAATGCCAAGCTATTGGACAGGCATGCATCTCCCATCATCTGGGGATATGAACCGAACCACCCCTTTGAGGAACAGGCCAAAGCCATTGCCGAGTGCGAGCTGAAGTTCTGCCTCGCCCCAGGTACCGCCACCTGGAAGAGTTTTACCGGGCGGTGGAATATTGCTCAAAAAAATATCGGACTTGCTTGCGAACAGGCAGGTAAGCACGGGGCGGAAGGAATGCTTCTTACAAGCTGGGGAGACTGCGGAAACCACCAGCCCTGGCCCACAATGTATCCAGGCCTCCTGCATGGTGCCCAGATGAGCTGGAATGGCCAAAGACTGGAGGAAGATCAACTCGGCCAGGTAATCGATAGATTGGTGTATGAGTCACCCGGCGCAGAGATGGGAGCTAAGATCATGGAGATTGGGAAACTGGATGAAGTGATGGAATCCTACATTCCCAACTCCAGTCTGCACTGGACGATTCTTTTCGGAGCCAAGGAGGAACGGTTCATGAAATTTTTGAAAAAGTATGCAACTCAGCAAAAGCTTTTAGCTGGGCTGGAATATTTGCAGAACTGCCAGAAAGCTTTGGAATCCTGTGCCGATCATACAGCCACTTCACTTAGCTTGAAAGAGCTCAAAATGGGCATCCAAATGACCGAATTTTCGCTGAAGCGGGGCCTCAGCATGCTCGAAGGAAAGTCCTACTCCGAAAGCAACCCCCAGGAGATGGTTGAGGAGTTTGAAGATCTGTGGGTACGGCGTGCCCGCTCAGGCGGGCTCAAGGAAGCGAGCGGATACTTGCTGGACGCGCTTAGCTAGCTGGCAGAAGATCGGGCAGATCGCAGGCAATGGCATCGCAAAGAATTCTGCCCTGCTTGGTCAGCGAGTAATTTCCTGAACTTAGCTGATTAGCTAGCCCTTCTGACACCAAGCAGTCCAAGAATTTTGCCATAGCGGAGAACTGTTTGAGGGAGAGATCGAACTGTCCGGCAATCTGGGGAAGCGAAATGCCCTGGTTCATACGCAGTCCGAATAAGACGGCATCCTGAGCAAAGTCTGAGGAAGACAAAGGTTCCTCCTCCATAAACTTTGGCTGGTTGCCTGAGTGCATTCCCTCTGCCCACTCTTCCAGGTTGGCAATGTTTTTTCTCCTAATGCCTTGGTATTGGGTACAGGCGGAGGGACCGTAGCCGATCCATTCGTTCATCGCCCAGGTGTTAAGGTTGTGACGGCAGGCATGTCCGGGTCTGGCATAGTTGGATACCTCGTACTGCTCGTAACCGTACCTGGGCAAATAATCCCAGGCAAATTCATAGAACTCTGCCTCCCGCTCCGGATCGATCTTTACCTTACCTTGTGACAAACGGACAAACATGGCAGTGTCCTCCTCAAAGGTAAGGCAGTAGGTGGACAAGTGATCGGGTGCCAGAGCCACCGCCTGGGCAAGGTCATCTTCCCAGTCTGTAAGTGACTGGCCGGGGGCACCAAAGAGGAGGTCGAGGTTTACCGAATCAAATCCCGCCTGCCGTATCCATTGGTATGCCTGGAATGTTTTTTCGACCGGGTGCTGGCGTCCCAAGGCGTCCATGAATTTGGGATGAAAAGTCTGCACGCCGAGGGAAATACGGTTTACCCCACCATTTCTTAATACTTCCAGTTTCTCGGGTGTAATTTCAGAAGGAGCGAGTTCAATGGACCATTCTGTATCGGGCAATAAATCGAAGGAGGAAATTAAGGAGCATAATTCATCCAATTGCTCGGGCTTGAGCAAACCAGGGGTGCCGCCACCGATAAAAATGGTGGAGATAGGCTGGCTAGGGGGAAATCTCTTCAACTCCTTCCTTAAACCGCCAAAATAAGAATCCATTCCCTTTTTGCTTGGTTTCTCTTGATAGAATGCGCAAAAATCACAGGTGGTGGAACAAAAGGGCACATGTACATACATTCCGAGCGCTAGATTCTTGCGCCCCGTGCATTCCTTGTTTAACACCAAGGTATATAACTCTTCATCCGCTCGATTCATAAGACCATGAAATTCATTTCCAAATTAATCGTTTTTTTCACCTTGTCAGTAAGCTTGTGGTTTATGTCTGGTTGCCGCCAGCCAAACTTCATCAACCTGACCTCCAAAAATGTCAGCCAAAACCCCTCGGGTATTTACACCCTGCAAACAGAACTGGAAATTCAAGACCGCGGGATCAAGATAGATACGGTTAAAGTTTTTGCGGTAGTGGGTGGCGAGAAATTAGTTATGGTTCAGGATGACCTAAACCCGGACCTGTGGAGCTGCGACTACAAATTGCCCGCCGGGTTCGATGAGGCAACCTATTACTTCGAAGCCAACTATGCCAGTGTGCTCGATAATGGAAATGTTGCCGATCGCAGGGTAACCAGTGACCTCCAAGTATTCCGCCTCGAAAACCGATATGTGGGCAACCTTGCTTCCTACCGCGGTCCAGTCGGTGCAGAAATTGCGGTACAGGGACGCGGATTGACCAAGTATGATGTGATTAAGGTGGGCGAGCAGGATGCCTCCACCCGCTATCTGTCTGAAAATGAGTTACGCTTTGTCGTCCCCGCCCTGCCTTCGGGATTGGATTACCCGGTAAAACTATCAGGGGGTGCTCATGGTGCCCTTGATATCGGAAATTTCCGGGTAGACGAAAGCCGTCTGGGTGTGAGCCCAAGCTCGCTTGAAATTCAGTCTGGAGACACTGCCACCTTGCTCTTTAAGATCGATCACGAAGCTCCGGCAGGAGGGCTGATTATCGATGTGAAAACCAATATTCCGAACTCGGTAATCATGCCAGAAGCCATCATTGCTGAGGGCGATATGACGGTTAATATTCCCATCAAAGGTGGAGAAACGGGTGAAGGGAAACTTGTGGTAAGTGCCCCCGGTTTTGAAGGAACAGAAATTTCCGTAAAGGTCTATTAAACCTACCGGGCGATCCTCGTTGGGAGGAAGCTCATATAAGATCGAGGGATGTCTTTGAGAATATCAGTCGTCATTCCGGTATACAACCGTCCCGTCCTGCTTTTGAGGGCACTGAACTCTGTAGCAAGACAAACGCATCTACCCTGTGAGGTATTGGTGGTGGATGATGGTTCCTGCCCTAAGCTAGATCATTTAAACTTTGGTAGCTCCCTTCCCCTTCGCTTTTTAAGAAATCAAACCAATCTGGGGGTGGCTGCAGCCCGGAACCTAGGTATCCGGGAGGCTGTTGGGGAATGGATCGCCTTGTTGGATTCAGATGACGAATGGGAACCAACCAAATTAGAAAAGCAGTCAATCTACTTGAGGGAATTTCCCGAAACTCGGGCTGTGCACACCCTCGAAAAATGGATCCGCAAGGGAAATGAGGTAATACCACCGGCTTACCTGGATAAACAATGCGATCAACTTTGGGAAAGAAGCTTGCGGCATTGCTTGATCTGCCCGTCCTCGGTGCTTCTTCACCGGTCGAATTTTGAGTCGGTAGGATATTTTGATGAGTCTCTGACCGTATGTGAGGATTATGACTACTGGCTACGCATGCTTCTTCAATTCAGGATTGGTTTGGTTCATGAGAAGTTGGTAGTGAAGCATGGGGGTCACCCAGATCAGCTTTCCACCACCGTTTGGGGCATGGACAGGTTTAGGGTAAAAGCGTTGCAAAAGATTCTCTCCGACCGCGGCTTAACCGATGACCGCAGGTTGTTGGTGCTGGAAGTGCTCGTTGAAAAATGCTCCATCCTCGCACAAGGTTCGGAAAAGCGTGAGAAATGTAAGGAGGCAAAAATATACAGCGACTTGGCTGATCAATATTCCGTACAACTTAGGTGCGAAAATACCCTGTCTATCTGATGAATTTTGTGGTCGCATTTATGGGCGAAGCTCAGCCAATTATCGATTTTTACCAATTAAAAAAAACTCAGCACACGCAGTATTCCCTCTATCAAAATGACCAACACTCGTTAGTCATATCTGGTCTGGGCAGGGAAAATGCCAGCACCGCAACCAGATACCTCAGGGATTTAGCAGGCTCACAGAACCTGGGGTGGATCAATATAGGGGTTGCAGGCCATGGCAACCTAGCCAAAGGCGAAGTATTTATTTGTGGGAAAATTGAGGATGATCAAAAAGACGAGTGCTTTTATCCGCCCCAAGTGTACAACCATTCCATTTGCGTATCTTCCCTGACCACTTGCTCCAAGCCAGCAGTGGAGTATGAAAAAGAAATGGGATATGACATGGAAGCCCATGCTTTTTATAATACAGCCTCCCAGTTTTCGATTCGTGAGCTGGTTCAGGTTATTAAAATCGTTTCTGATAATCCATCCTCCCCGCTCCCTGAGTTTAACCCCAAAGATGCACCCGGAATGATTGGCCGGCACCTCCGGCAGATTGATGGATTGATCGGGCAAATGGAACAGGCAAGTGCGAGTTTGCAGCCCGATGCAGAGATTAACAGTTTTTGCAAAAAAATAGAGGGAGTACACCGTTTCTCCGTAACCCGAAGCCACCAGCTTCATCAATTGGTCAGGCAAGCCAAAAACCTAAGGGTGGATATGTGTGAAATCGAACAAATTACCCTCTCTTCCGCCAATGCTAAAGAAGTTGTTCAAAAAGTTGCAGAGCTCTTAAAACCTTATCAAATTCTTGGATGATTGATACGATATATATCGAAGATGGAGTCGTTGGACATTCCAGAAGTGAGAAAATAATCGCCCGCTTCCCCAATGCATCTGTTATTCGGTGCAAACATTACAAAGAAATCTTCAATCCTTCAGCACAGAGTTTCCGTTTACAAAAAAAGAAACCGGCCCTCATTCTTGCACGGCAAACTGGAACACTCATTCATCCCATTCCTCCGAGCTACGGGGTTGGAGGAGGGCAAAATTATTATTTTTCCCATTTGCTCAATTGTCTTTACGACTGCCGCTATTGCTTCCTTCAGGGAATGTATCCATCTGCCCATTACTTACTGTTTGTTAATTATGAGGATTTTCAGGAGGAAATTCTAAAAACCTGTAAATTGTCGGATGAACCAAGCTGGTTTTTTTCTGGATACGACTGCGACAGCCTCGCCTTGGAATCAGTAACCGGGTTTGCTGAACACTTTTTGCCCTTCTTTAGGGAACTGCCCAATGCATGGGTGGAGCTAAGAACAAAAAGTGTTGCGATTAAGGTAATGGAAAACTGTCCCCCCTTTGCCAATGCAGTAATTGCATTTAGTTTTACCCCTCATGAAGTGAGCAAACAGCTTGAACACGGGGTCCCCAGTGTTGATGCAAGAATTATGGCGATGAGCAGGCTGGCAAAAAAGGGATGGAATGTGGGCTTACGAATTGATCCATTGATTGAATGTAAGGATTTTGAACACCGATATGAACAACTATTCCGAAACATTTTCGAGAAAGTACCGCAAAACGCAGTCCACTCGGTAAGTTTAGGGGCGTTCCGGATACCCCAAGGATTCTATAAAAAGATCGAGAAGCATTACCCGGAAGAACCTCTGTTTGCTGGTAGTTTCTCTAATCAGAAGGGTGCCATGGCATATCCTGAAAAAACAGAGGAAAGATTGAAGGGAATTTGCCAGAAACTTCTTCTTCAATGGATTGATCCAGTTAA
>CALKMX010000058.1 GCA_938091675.1 uncultured Opitutales bacterium | reverse complement strand
AGAAAGATCAGCAGATCCACGAAAAACTAAATTATCTTTACCGGAAACCTCTGCAAATCCACCAACACCTTGCCCAGAACCTTTGGCTGTAATTGAACCACTAAACTGAGTGTCTCCATCCGCCCAGATGATAACGCGACCGCCATCCCCATTCTCCATAGCATCGGTAGAGATAGAGCCAGACACATAGGTATTTTGCGCATTTGCAAGGTTTTCATTTTTACCTTGATAATCTCCACCAATTAAAACTTCACCACCTCCGATGGCACCGGAAGCATCGATGGAACCACTATTAGAAACGGATTCGCCAATAATCGCAACCGAACCACCAGTTGAATCTGCTGAAGATACATCGATGGAGCCTGAATTACTCGCAGACCCACCCAAGAGACCGGACAAATCCATGGTAATTTTACCGCCAGCAGCCTCACCTACCTCGATGACTGCATCTCCCGAAAGAAGAGCAGCGTCGCCACCCGGAGTAATGATTTCTCCAAGATGTTGAACATCACCCGCAATAAGTGCGGTAAAACTTTCAGAATTTATCGTGCCTAAATTGATAACTGAGGCTTCGGAGTCACCCGTGAAGTGAATATTTCCGGTTAAAAAGTCAGAATCAGCGATATCCATGGTGGACGCGATTAAGGAATACACATTTACCTGAGCATTTTCACCAAAAAGTATTCCGTTGGGATTAATCAAATAGAGTTGGCCGTTCGAATTTAAGGTTCCGTAAATTTCTGAAAGATTATTGCCGATAACGCGCGAAAGCATGGCCGAATCTATATTGGGCTGAACAATATCGACCAAAGCACCTCTTCCGATATCAAAACTTTGCCAATTTACAATGGCAGACTGAGACCCTTGGAGTATCCGCATGGTGTCAGAGCCAATTTGATTTATATTAACATCCCCACTTATTACTTGAGCACCCGTAGGTAGGTTAGCAGCAAGGGCTGCTCCTGGTGCTCCTAAAACAAAGCCAAACAAACCCACGCTCATCATCCCTGTTTTGATTGTGTTGGTAACTCGACAAGCGGTTCGATTAATGCGACCACGATGACGGCTGTATAAATTGTTAAGGTACTTACGGGTGAATGAGGTTTTGTTCTTCATGATCGCAGGAAGGGAGGGAAAATAAATTAGAAGCGGATATTTAAGCCAAAGTGAGCTCGGGGTTGCAGTTTCTGAGTCCCATCCGGTCCATCATCCGTAGGAACTCCAACCTGAATAGAAAAGTCAGTACTGGAACCGAGACTACCCGCCATGCCTGCTCCAAAACTTTGCAAATTTGAAGAATCAGATGTGGCACCGGGTAAGGAAACGAATTTGGAATAGCCAAAATCATAAAAGGCAAGTTTTTGGAAATTACCATCTAAGCCAAAAAGGGAACCAGGCTGTGCATCAAAACGATATTCGAGATTGAGCGACAATGCACGGTCCCCCAAACCTTCGTTTTCTTCATAGCCACGGATACCAGATTGTCCACCAAGCCCTTTTTGCAGGGCAGGAGGAAGAGCATCGGCAGTGGCTTGGGCATTGAATTTTAGATTTATCCCTCCACTTACCGATCCGATGTCAACGGGTTCAAAGGTGGAAAAGGAGAGGTTGGTGATGAAGAAGCCCTTTTCCACTCCTGGGCGTTGTTGGGCAAGTTCGGCATTGTCGGAAGTGGAGAGATCGGAAATAAAACTTCCAGACCAGAAGGACTGACCATCTCCCCAAGGATTATTAAAACTTCCCTGTAAGCCTATCCGGGGAAGATAAAGGAGAACTTTAGATTCAGGAAAAGCATACCCGGACAGGGTAATTTGGCTGGCAGAATTCAGATAGGTCAGACCATAGGTCAAGGACATGCCATCAAGTGGTCCGGATTCAAACCCATAGCTTCCAAGAAAGCCAAGGTACATACCATCGCTCAAAAATAAATCAGATTGAGAAACCTGATTGCTGTATTCAGACTCAGTGTATCCTCCGAAAAGTGCGTGGGAGAAGGAACCATAACTTGCCTGGTATGCGAAGGAGTAAGACTGCAAATCGGATGTTTCTTTCGGGTCAGTAGCGTAAGAAAAGGAAAAGCGGTCGGATTCGGCAAAAGGTTCCCACAATTCCACGCCCAACTTGGAACGCCACCCGGAAGACTGGGGAGTGCCATTGTTGGAAATGTCGAAAGTGCCAGAAATCGGCAGGCTGTCTTTTACCTTAAAATCAGCATCCACTATCACCTCACCATCTTTACCCCGCTTAGGGGAAAGTTTTGAATCAACAACAATAAACCGGTTGCGGTTTAATTGGGACGCCTTTCTTTGAAATTTCCCATAATTAAAAGCTTCACCGGATTCCCAACCCAAGTTTTTAAGAATGCCTTTGGTCGAAAGATGATTGTTTCCGGAAACTCTAGCCTCTCCGACTTTACCTTCTTTAACCGAAATAACTTTTCTTCCGTCTAATTCCACAAGCTTGGCTTGGGCGAATGGATATCCGTTCTGCCTCAAGAAGCCTTCCAAATGTTTCGCCATATCTTTGGCGGTGACCCCGGAGTGCTCAGACAATTGTTCCTCTAAGGTATCTCTGAGATCTTCACTACAAACAATTGGTGTTCCGTTTAGGACAGAATAGAAAAAGATGAATAGAGCCAAGAAAGCAGAACGAAGAATGTTCATAATATTAGAAGGGTGAAGAGGATATTATAGCTTATCCAAAGAAGGATATTTGCTGGTGCAACATTAAAAACAATTTTGTGAACTTAACAGTTTTTTGGATAAAACAACAAAAACATGTGCAAGCAGAGGGTAGGAAAATCTGACTAAAACTTCATGAGCACAGCCGAATTGCAATCGAAAAGATCGATAAATATAACAAGAAGTTACTTCTTAGCTTTTTTTTCGGTGTCTTTAATTTTTTGTGCTTCTTCTTCAGTAACCCACATATGAATGTGAGATTTCTCTACGGTAAGAACATAATTCCGGTTTAATGTAAAACCATAGGTCTTGAACATTAACTGATTATTTTCGTTAAGCTTTTGCTGAAGAGCATCGAGCTCACCTTGGAGTTT
>CALKMX010000057.1 GCA_938091675.1 uncultured Opitutales bacterium | reverse complement strand
CGTGGATCGGTCATTTCTTGTATGCTGATCAAATCACTCTGCAAAGCTAGCATTTCCTGCTGTAATTCAATAAACCTTGGATCATTTGAAATGTCATTGCTTTGGTTTGCTCTTTTTTCTAGGGCAGTGACCAAGTCTTCGGTTTCTGTGCGCAAGAGTTCTGAATTTCTGAGTGCATCTGTCAGTTCGTTAATTCTTGCCTGAGCCCTTTCTTGAGCGTCGTTTGCTTTTCTGGTTATTTCCTCAATAGTTTCCATATTGGGCTCCATAGAAGCAAGCTCTTCGAATTTTTTCAGGCGATCTTGAGTCTGCTCTAATTCCATTTGGAGTTCAAAGCTTTCAGCTACTGCCTGTCGTAATTCTTCCTGCAGTTCGGTCATCTCTGGCGACCTTGAGCTTGTTTGCGAGAACTCTTCTTTAGCTTTCCTCAGTTCCTCTTTCAATGCTTCAATTTCTCCAACAAAAAGAGCTTTTTCTTCTACCGATAACCCTTTGTCTATAGGGGGAAGAGATGCATTTTCCAACATAGCTAGTTCTAGCTCTGCTTCCGCTTGTTTTGAAATCATGTTTTCAATCTGGGATCTTAATTCCTCAATGGTAAGATTTGCTTGAGTAAGTTCCTTTTCTAAGGAAATCATATCCGAATCATCAGGTAAAATTTGATTGCCTTCCATTTGTTCAATTTTGGCCAATGCCATTTCCAGCTTCATTTCTAAATCCATCGCTTTTTGAATAACCGAAGGATCTTCGGTAGTTGGAATTTCAACTGCAATTTGATTTCGCTGAGAAGCTTGTTCCTGTAAAAGTTGTATTTCCTTAATTAACTTTTCGTTTTCTATTTTTGCAGCGAGGTATTCATCGTTTGATTCATTGAGATTACTTAGGTTGCGTAACTGATTTTGGGCAAAAGCTAATTCTTTTTGTAATGCTTCAATTGTCTCTTTTTCACCACCCAAGGCAGATTGAATAACTAGTTTTAATTCCTCATTTTCATTTTTAAGTGCAGCTATTTCATCTTCCATCTGCACTAGAGAACCAACCCCTAACTGTTCGAGATCATTTTGAGCCAGAGCTAATTCCTTTTGCAATGCTTCGATTGTTTCTTTGTCATCACCCAAGGTAGATCGAATCACTAATTTTAATTCCTCATTTTCGTTCTTGAGGGCAGTTAATTCATCATCCATCTGCACCGGTGAACCAGTGTTGAGTTTCTTAAGCTCATTTTGGGCTGAAGCTAATTCATTCTGCAGTGCTTCGATTGTTACCCTGTCTTTTCCCATATTCGATTGGAGTGCCGATTTCAGTTCGTTATTTTCGTTTTTGAGAGCTACTAATTCGTCTTCCATCTGAACCAAAGATCCAACGCCGATCTCCTCGGACTGAGAAATACGGTCCCTAAGTCTCTTGATCTCTTCATTTGATGCATTTACTTTAGCCTCTAAATCAGCACGGGATTGAAGTTGTGCTACCTGAGACCCGCTATTGGCATCTCGCAGAAGAGCAATTTCCGCTTCCAAGCTTTGAATCTTCCCTTGTAAACCTTCCTTTTGGTTTTCAACTTCCTGAAA
The DNA here is from genome assembly GCA_938091675.1 of uncultured Opitutales bacterium. Taxonomy (GTDB): domain Bacteria; phylum Verrucomicrobiota; class Verrucomicrobiia; order Opitutales; family Seribacteraceae; genus Chordibacter. Next base: position 53,595 of record CALKMX010000057.1, on the reverse strand, counting down.
TTTTGTCAATTGACCCGACATTGTATCAGCAAGCTCACTTCTCAAATTATCCACTTCAAGATTGGCTGACTCGGCTTCTTGCAAGCTTTCCTGCAATATTCGAATAGTACCTAGAGCCTCTTGTAACTGGGTAACGGCTTGTTTTGTCTCAACGGATTCAGTAACACCACTTCTTTTCATTTGAGCAATTTCAGAACGGGCTGCGTCCAGTTGAGTTTTGAGTTCAGAAATAAGGATTTTCGATTCACTGGTAGCTTCTTGAAATAGTTCTTGCTCTTCAAACATTTCATTTTTGGCGTCTTCCAATTGCATTTCCAAATTTGTGAGGCGTTTGGAGAACTCGTCTTGCATTTTTTCCTTCTCATCTAGTGCAACAACAAGTTCTATTTTGGCACGATTTAACTCATCTTTTAAAGAACCCACGATCTCATCACTAGTTTGACTTTGGACCGACTGTGTTTCTTTTGTGTCTTCCAGCACTTGATTTAAATCCTGCAATTGACCTGCGATGACTTTGACCACTTCCAACTCTTCCTCTAAGTCCTTTTTTTGTTGGGTTAGCGAGGATAACTCTTGGTCTTTATTAGTTAGTTCAAGTTCTCTTCGCGATAGTTGATCTAAAGATTGCTTATTTCTTGCCTGAGCTAATTCGATTTCTTGTGATAATTCAGCAATTACATCCGTTGCTCTTTTTTGCTCATTGGCAAACTGATCAGACAAAAGACGGATCCTGGACTCAGAAGCTGCCAAGTCCTCCTCCATTTCAGTAACAAAAGGTACCATCGGCATTTTCCCTTCGGAGGCTTGCTGCAGGACGGATTCGGCAAGCTGAGCTTCCTCTTCGAGCTTTTTAATGGTCGATGCAAATTCAAATTCGCGCTTGGCTATATCCTCCTTAGTTGCAGCAAAATCATTTCTGACTTGATCCAATTCAGTCTGGGTTGCCTGTAACTGATCCTGAAGGGCAATAACATCTGCTGAAAGACCCTGCCTGTCCGATAATTGTCCCTGTTGCAGACGTTCAATCTCTGAATTTGCCGCGTTTAATTCAACTAGCAACTTATTCACAAAAGCAGGGCTGGCCGACCTCGACGGTGTCTCCTCTATTTGCTCCATCGTACTTTTTAAACGGAGCAGTTCTTCTTGGAGCTTTTCTTTTTCAGACAATTCAATTTGCATTCGTGCAATTTCCCCAAGGGACTTACGAAGCTCTTCCTGGAGGTTTACAAATTCTTCACTTCCGGGATCAAGGGGTTGAGCATTGGCAGACTCCAATGCTCTTTGGGCTAGAGATAGTTCCCGCTCTAAATATGCAAGCCTTTCAAAATTTGCCCCATTTGAATGTGACATTTGGCGGGCATAATCTAATTCCCTGCGTGTTCGGTCGAGCTCAGTTGTAATTGAACTAATCATTGCATTCGAGCGCTGTTGCTCGAGCAATAAACTTTGCCTCGATTGCCTTAGATCCTCCCTCGCCTGCTCAAGTTCTCTTTCTAGCCGGTTAATTTCCTTACTTACAGTCTGGGCGGTCGCTGGACCTCCATCGGTGGTTTGATAAAGGCTCCTTTTGGAGTTTTCCAATTCATTGATGATTAACTGAGACTCCTTGAGATTAGTCTGTAAAGAAACAATTTCTCGATAAGCTTTACGTAAATCAGATTTAAGCTCGGCGGAATCGGCGGATAGCTCGGTTTGGAAATTTTTGGAATCATCCAGTTCTTTTCTTAGTCGAGCAATCACACCATCACCATCATCGAAGGATTGAGGAGATAATTTGCCAAATTGATTGGGAGTGGAGGCTTGTGCTTGAATTCCAGTTATCTTGGAATTCCTCAGTGGTATAGCCTCCCGGGCTTGAATGACCGAAGATATTTTTTTCCCAATTGAGGTCGTCGGTTGAACTTTGCTGGTTTGAAGAGGCGGAACGGGCAGGTTTTGAGCAAAGGTTTGCTCGGCTTGCTCATTGAGCGAAGCAAGCTCGTAACTGAAATCTTTATTTAAACCACTGGACATGGTGGAGAGAGCCTCAAGTTCAATCACAGAACCCTGGAGGTTTTCATAAAGTGCGAGCAAGGCTGGGCGAGTCTCCTCTAGCCTACCAGCAAAGTTATCTTTGAGGTCAGAAAATATATCCTTGGAATCTTCCAGTCTCTCCGCTGTTTTAGCCATCGATTCACTCATCGATAACTCGCGTTCTTTGAAACGATTTTGGAGGTTATCAAATTGGGCAACCAACACTCCCTTTTGCTCTTTTCCTATATCTTGGGAAGCTAGTTTTGAACTGAAACTTGCAAATTCATCCTGAACTGTTGATTGAAGTTCCCCATTCAAATCAGCGAGTAAACTTTCTGATTTCGAAATTTTCGAGGATATTTCTACTGCAATTTGGTCAGCACTTAATTCCTTAACATCATTTGATTCTTCCAGTTGACTGAATGCCAAAGTACCCAACCCAAGAAAAAATAGTGGTAAGCCAAACCAGCCTTGCTTGATTAAGAAAAGACAAGAGTTTTTCATGGTTTTAGAATGGCAAAGCTTTCAGCCAAAGCAAGAACAGATTTGTTCTCCCAAAGGGCATATGAAAGCCCTAAAAGACTTTCGTTCATAATATTATGCAATTAGTGGAGTGCCCGAGGGGGGACTCGAACCCCCACGTCCTTACGGACACCAGATCCTAAGTCTGATGCGTCTACCAATTCCGCCACCCGGGCATAAAGTTAAATCCTGCACTCATTAGCATTCAGATGAATCTATTTAGAATGCATCTCCCAATGGGCCCTGCCATAGTCCCAAAACCACAGAAGCCAAAACCAAGGAAAGTAAGGCGGCTTTAAGCAGACCCAATTTTTCAGAATCTGCCCATGGATCATGCTTTGGTTCATCATCTTCAAAAACAGGGCGTGGATGAAAACAAATTTCACGAATCCATCCGAAATAATAATAAATTGAAATTACCACTCCAACCACCATAGCAACGAGCGAGAAGTAAAGTTTTGTTTCGAAAGCCAAACTAAACAAAAGCAATTTTCCAATGAAACCGGCAAAGGGAGGAATCCCGGCCAATGATCCTATGCCAACAATTAGAGTAAACCCAGCCCAAGGTTTTTTTCTGGCAAGATCTTCATAATCTGAAAATTCATGCTCAGTATCATCAGAAACTTTGGCAATCGACATCACGCCAAATACTGCAAAGGAAGCGAGCAGGTATGTGAAGAGATAAAAAAATAAAATCCAAATAGCTCGATCACTAGAGCCTGGAAGAATCATGGATGCCATGACTGCAACCATAAGGTATCCTGCATGGGCAACACCTGAAAGACCAAGCATTCGCTTGAGGTTTCTTTGTGCACAAGCAGCAAGATTTCCAAAAAAGATCGTAAAAGTTGCAATAAAGCCAAGCAAAGGAAGGAGAAACTCACTCATTCCCGCAAATGGACCATTGACTAAGTTGATCAGCACGAAAAAGCCGGCTGCTTTAGATGACACGGCTAAAAAAGCAGTCACCGGCATAGGAGCTCCATGATAAACATCAGGGACCCAAATTTGGAACGGGGCAGCACCTATCTTGAAAGCAAGACCTGAAAGAATGAGAACCACACCAGCTCTAAGAAGCAAGTGGTTAGGATTTTCCAAAATTATATAATAAAGCCCATTAAAAGAAAAAGGGTCTGACAGGGACGAAGAAACTGGGTTTGCACCCCATGCAATCGGATTTACACAAACGCCATAGAGTAAAACTATTCCAAGAAGCAACAAAGCTGAACTGAGAGCACCGAAGATAAGGTACTTAATCCCTGCTTCCAGGCTTTTGGCAGATTCTCGATCAAATGCAACCAAGGGGTAAAAACAAAGGGCAACTGTTTCGAGTGCAACAAAAAGAACGATAAAATGCTGAGATTGGCAAAGAATCATCAACCCTGCAGTTGCGATCATACTAAGGTGATGAAATTCTCCAATCCGCAATTTTCTGGTTTTTAAATATCCTTGAGCCACAATCGAAACCAACAACGAAGATAACAGAAAGAAACTTCGCATAATATCTTGCTGAAGCCCATGCTTGAGCATACCAGAAAAACTTTCCCGGTCGAAGGTGTGGCGAAGGACCAGGTAATCTAAGAGATGAATTACAAGAAGGGAAAACTGGAAAATAATCGCAAATGTACCAGACTTGAATTTGGATTTAGATGAATTGGAGAACAAGTCGATTCCAAGAACCAAAAGAGCTCCGAGACAAAGGGATAACTCCGGCCAAAGTTCACCCCATAAATTGTCGTTTGCGAAATTTAAATAAGTGTCCATTTCAATTATTCAACTGGAGAAGGATCAACAGGTAGCGAAGAGTCGGTATCTTCTGGGCAACAGGATGGCTTCGCCAAAGAGCTATCCGAAAACATGGGGTTGTATTTTTGGTTTATATCCTCATCTATTCGCTGGGAAATAGAAATAGGCCATAGACCAATAAACAATAAAGCACCCAAGAGAAAGGAAGCAGGAAGAATCTCCTTAGGGGACAAATCTTCAACGGGATATTTTTGGATATGTTCGCTTAATTCCTCACTCTCTTTACCAAAGAAAATTTGGGCCACCGCACGAAGACCAAAGATCGCAGACAAAACGATACCTGAAGCAGCTATCACAAGAAATATCAGATGCTCAGAAGATTCTCCCAGCGAAAGAAAAATTCCAAACTCACCCCAGAAATTCCCAAATCCAGGGAGTCCGATTGTGGCAAGTGTGGCCGCTATACCAAAGCAGGCAAGAAGAGGGGTTCTTTCAGCCAATCCACCCATCTCACTCATTTCAAAGGTGTTGGTTCTTTTTCGAACAAAGGAAGCGACTAAAAACATCAACGCAATCGATAATCCGTGAGCACACATAAGCATAACGGCAGAACCAGCTCCAAGTGCACTGCATGCGGCCACTCCCAAAAAACAATAACCCATGTGCATAACGGAACCGTATGATATCATTGATTTAAAACTGGTCTGAGCCAATGCCACCATGCCCACAAAAACAATATTACCCAACGCTAACCACATAATCCAAGGACTCCAGCATTCCGCTGCACTGGGAAGTAAAGGAACTGCTATTTGAATTAAGCCATAAAGTCCAAACTTCTTTAATACGCCGGCATGAAGCATCGAAACGGATGTAGGGGCACTGTCATAACCACGGGCGGCCCAGGTGTGAAAAGGAAATAAAGCGACCAAAATCCCAAATCCGAAAAGTAAAAGTCCAAAAATCTTTGAACTGGAAGATTCAAGCAGTGGCGAACGAGCAATGGCTTCCGATAAATGAGGGAAGTCAAATTTAGGAGCATCAACTAAAACATTTAGAGCAACCAAGCCTCCAAGAGAAATAAGTGCTCCGAGGGTTAAGTATATGGTTATTTCAAGAGCAATACTTCTGCGATCCCGCCCTCCCCATATTCCAATCATTATAAATGTTGGAATGAGAGCAAATTCATGAAACAGGTAATAAAAGAAAAGATCTACACAGGCAAATATACCCATCAAGCCAGACACCATCATAGAAAGAAGTGCAAGGTACAGGCGCAACCGTTCAGCGCCCGAATGAACAGCGGTCAGACCCGCACAAAAGCAAACAATACCTGCCAAAGCAAAAAGCGGGCTGGAAACACCATTGAGACCCAGATGAAAAGTAATCCCAAGCTCTTGCAAACCCATACGGTCGTACAGAAACTCAAAGCAATACCCGTTTGCTGAATCAAACCTGAAGAAAAGAAAAATCGCGGCAAAGCAAGGAAATCCAAAGACAAGGTACCCAAGCTTCTTGAGAGTTTCCCCACTCTTAGGAAATCCAGAAAAAAACAAGATAGAGCCGAGTGCAGGTACAATAATTGCACCAAGCAGAAGTATAGTTTCTAAATTCATGGCTTGGTAATTAATCTAAAAGTACAGCCGAATAAAAGAGGAAGCCTAAAGTCCCTACCATGAACCATATAATATAAGCATGAATTCTACCAACATAACAAGCCTTGGCGAGCATGGAGAATAAGGCGGTCACCCCAGCTGAGCCTCGAACCATTAAACCAGAAATAAACAATAGCTCCATAATCTCTAAAAAACGGGCAGCAGGATCCTGTATCTTATCTACATAAAACCGATAAATCTCATCAAAATACAATTTACTTTGGCAAATCTCATAAAAACCAGGATACCGGCGAGTAAGCGGGTCAACCTGATCAACTTTCCAATAAAAACTGCGGGCAAACAAAAGACCAATTATCCAAGCGGATGTACCAAGGACAACCATCCACATATGGTGAGGCAAAGATGAAACAACAGCTAAGTCCGGACCAAGATAAGCACCCAGCCTTTGAGGATACAAAGCAAAATAGCCTCCCACAATTGATAGAACAGCAAGAGTAAGAAGGGGCCCGGTCATCAGGAAAGAATTTTCGGTAGCGTTGGTGGCACTCTCCGACCTAGGCTGGCCCTCAAAAGTTATGAAGTACAGTCTGAACATATACACAGCTGTTAAGATGGCACCTGCATAGAGAATAATAAAAATTGGCATGTTAAAATTATATGCCCACAAAAGAATGGCATCTTTGCTGAAGTAACCTGAAAGAAAGTTAACTCCTGATATTGCGAGCACTCCGACTAAAAATGTAAGCGCAGTAATTGGCATGCGATTTCGTAAACCACCATACTTAAAAATGTTCTGTTCATGATGACATGCATGAATAACTGAGCCCGATCCTAAAAACATTAACGCTTTAAAAAATGCATGAGTGGTTAAATGAAATAATGCCACTCCTGGAGCACCTAAACCAAAAGCTGCAGCCATGTATCCAAGTTGAGAAAGGGTGGAATAGGCTAAGATTTTTTTAATGTCTTTTTGCACGAGTGCACAAAACCCAGCATACAGCCCCATAGCTGCTCCAAGAAAAGCTATTAAGCCAAGGGCTTGATCGGTAAAAAGGAAATCAATTCTAAGCAACAAGTATATCCCTGCAGCTACCATCGTGGCCGCATGAATGAGGGCTGATACCGGAGTAGGTCCTGCCATTGCATCTGGCAGCCATACATGCAGAGGAAATTGGGCAGACTTCCCAATAAAGCCACATGCCAGAGCTAAGCAAAGAGATGTGGTTACTAAACTAGGAGAGAAATCAGAGAGGTCAGCAAGCTCGATTAGGTTTACTGTTCCAAAAGACCAGTAGGTCAAAACAATGCCGATGAGAAAACCAAAGTCCCCTACCCGATTAACAATAAACGCCTTGCGGGAGGCTTTGGACGCTTCATCGGTTTTAAAGTAATGAGCGATTAATAAATAAGAGCTAAATCCAACTAACTCCCAAAAAACAAAGATCATTATCAGATTGTCTGCCAAGGTGATCCCCAACATGGAAAACATAAAAATGGAAAGCCCTCCAAAATATCTCGGGCGGGCAGAATCGTGAGCCATGTAGCCCAAACTGAACAGATGAATCAAGAAACCAACGAAAGCCACGATGAAGAGCAGCAATCGAGCAGGTGCATCTATCAAAAATCCAAAACGCAATTCCCAGCCCCCCATCGCAAACCAAGTGGTATCCCAAGCCTGCACATCTTCTTCGAATCCAAATATTAAACTCAGTGCGAGTATGAGTATACCCGCAGATGTGCAAACGGAAAGTAAGGATGCCAGATTTCCATTTTTGCGAAGAAAAAGCAAGGTGACCAGAGCAGAAAGCAAAGGTAAGAAAAGCATACTTAAGGCTAAACTTATCATCGGGATTTAATTTTTAAGATAAGCCATATCATCGGACAAAACACTGTTCCTTTTCTTGTACAAAGCTACAAGCAAAGCTAAACCAACGGCTACTTCAGCCGCGGCAACAGTCATAATAAAAAATACAAAAATACCACCATCCAAGTTGTTACCCACTTTGGAAAAGGTAAGCAAAGCGACATTTATACCATTAAGCATTAACTCCAGTGACATCAGCATCAACAACACATTTCTTCGGACCAAAAGTCCTAAAAACCCAATCCCAACCAGTAGAAAAGCCAGGATTAAAAAATGGTGGGGTGTAACCGTTAACATATCAAAAAAATGGGTATCGGCTATACATCCTCACCACGAGCAACTTTCTTGCTCAGAATGATCACGCCGACCATAGAGATCAGTAACATGAATCCAGCAATTTGAATAGGAAGCATGTATTTGGTCATCAATCCATATCCAAATGCGGATACTTTAGTTGAAAAAAGGAGAGATTCAGAGCCGGATGAAATTGCATCACTTAAAACGGGCCAAGAGGGATTATTCGCACCAGAAAAATCACTCGGAAAACCCAGGGATATAAGTACCACAACAAGTAATGAGGATAACAAAATACCCAAAATCCCAAACCTCCAATTGGTGATTTTCTGCTTCGCAACATCTGGACCGACATCGAGGAGCATAATAATGAAAAGGAACAATACCATAACCGCACCGGCGTAGACCAACACTTGCAAAACTGCCAAAAAGAAAGAGTCTAATAAAACAAACAACGCGGCAACTCCAACCAGGGAAATGATCATAAACATTGCTGCAGTAACAGGATTCTTGGAGAAGACCATGCAAATTCCACCCCCAACCGTAAGAACGGCGAAAATCCAAAAGAGTAAATCAACCGCATTCATCCTCTAAAAATCAATTAACAAGTTAGTGTGCATTACCGTCCAACTCGGCTTCTTTTTTCTTATCCCACTTGTAATGATGATCAGGTAATGTTCCACCAAGTTCATAAAGCTTTTGCTTGTTATTGATCATCTCTTCTCTGGTGTAACCGGAAGAGGAATATTGTTCCTGAAGAAAAATAGCTTCTTCTGGGCAAACCTCTTGGCAATACCCACAATAGATACAACGTAACATGTTTATTTCGAACTCCTGGGGAGCTTTTTCCACATGCTCACGATCTTCCTGATCATCGGGAACACTGCCTGGAGTAATTCGAATTGCCTTGGGCGGACAAACAAATTCACAGAGTTGACAAGATACACATTTTTCACGCCCGTTTGGATCTTTCACCAAAGTGGGCACCCCTCGGTAATTTTTGGGGATAAACGGTTTTTCCTCAGGGTATTGCAAGGTTACCTTCGGCTTGAACATGTTGGTAAAGGTCGTTTTAAGACCGGTTACAATCTGAGGGAGATATGTTCGTTCAGAAAGGGATAAAGGTTTTCTCTCAAGTACAACAGTTTTAGCCATAATAGGTCAAAGGGGTAAAGAGGCTGTTTGATCGATCAAGGTAACGATCAAAACATAAACAATCAAGTTTGCCAAAGCCAGTGGCAACAACTTTGTCCAACCAAGTTGCATTACTTGATCATAGCGGAAGCGGGGAAGAGTCCAACGGATCCAAATAAAGAAGAAAATTAAAAAAAATGTCTTTCCAAGAAACCAACCTACCCCAAGCAAGGAACCCACCCAGTTTGATGGCCACGGATCTTGCATAAAGGGAAGGAAATGCCAACCGCCAAGAAATAAGAGGACAAAGAGTGCAGAACCAATGACGATATGTGCATACTCAGCAACAAAGAAAATCCCAAATTTGAAACTGCCATACTCTGTGTGAAAACCTCCAACCAAATCAGTTTCGGATTCTGGCATATCAAAGGGTAAACGATTGGTTTCAGCAAAAAGAGCAATTAAAAAAATCAGAGCCGAAATTGGTTGTACCATAAATAACCAAGCTGCACCTTCCTGAGAATTTGCAATGCCAGATATACTAAGCCCAGATTCTTGAGCACCAGGAACAGACACCCACAAGAAGACAGGCAGTAGGGAGAGCCCCATCGCCAGTTCGTAAGAAATCATCTGGGCAGATGAACGAATCCCACCAAGGAAAGAATATTTGTTATTCGATGACCACCCAGCAAGGGCAATTCCGTATACACCCAAAGAGGAGACCGCAAAAACAAACAGTATTCCGACTTCCAGGTCTGCCAAGGCAAGGGTCGATACAGAACCATCGGACCAATACAATTGACCGAAGGGAAGGACAGTCATGGTAGTAAGTGCGGGGACAAGTGCAATCAGGGGAGCTAAATAGTAGTAGAATTTGTTTACATGCCCAGGTACTATCTCTTCTTTGAAGAGAAATTTTAAACCATCAGCAAGGGGTTGGAAAATTCCCAGCTTTTTTAATAATGGCCCAAAGAATGGGATGTATTCAATAAAAGGTAAAACAGTACGGTTCGGACCCACCCTGCCCTGCATCCAAGCACTTACCTTGCGTTCGGCTAAGACTGAATATCCCGCCATCGTCATGACCGCTCCGACCATGACCAAGGCAAAGAATACCTTTAATCCAACCGAAAACCAGATATTGTCCGGCAACCAGTCAATCATTTGGGTTCACTTTCAATTGGGTGATAATTCAGGGCCGTTTTTTCCACAAAGTTAAGATGGGACCAACTGGAACCATCGATCGGCACAGAAACTTTTTTCAGGTTTGAAAATTTTGTTCCCGCTAAGACAGATTGGTTATGACTGTTGAATATATCCCAAACCTCATCGAGATCAGATGAAATCCCTTCCTCTTCAGACAGTTTGGAAATGATATCAGTCAGGACTTCTACTTGGCTTTTAATTCCGGCAGGTCCAGGCACAGACATTTCAAAAGCTTGAGCGATGAACGAACGGTTAACAAAGGAGCCATTTTTTTCAAAAACTGACAGGCCCGGTAAAACGACATCCGCCAACCGGCTACTGTTGTTACTATGGGTCCCCAGATAGACCATCGATACCTTTTGAAGGTTTTCTTTACTTACTCCGGATAAAATGAGGTCTTCGTCAAAAACGAAAACTGTTTCGATATTACCTTTAGAAATCGCATCATTTAAATCGGCCAAATTATCATTGGGATACTGATCGATCAAACCGGTGACCAGAGCACCACGCAAATTTGGACTTCGGTCGGCTGAAAGCAAGATTCCATCATCGTCTCCAAAATGGCCGCAGATAAAAGTTTGGGCATTTGTTAAACTTACCAAACGCTTGGCCAGCATTTGCTCTTCCAGGGAGGAATGACAGCTTACAACAAAACCAATTTTTTCCCCGCGTAAACAATCAACCGCGGAGGATACCACATCTTTCAGGGGTAAGTCATTCCCATTAACCGATGGTCTTAAAATCCGGCTTTCTGACCTTACCGACTTGTACAGATCGCGTCCGCTATCCGTCATCCATGTGTCGTTAACCAAATCATTACGGCGGGGAGTAATTCGTTGGATCACCCCTTCCCTGCTTGAGACAATGGTATTACAACCTGCACTGCTCTCGGTACAAATGCTTTTGGTCTCTTTGAGAAACCATACCCGCATTTTGAATCTGAAATCTGTGCTAGTTAATGCTCCCACCGGACAAATATCAACGGTGTTCAAAGAGTAATTATTGGCCAGTTCTTTGCCAGGAAAACAGGTCAGGGTTGAAAAACTTCCACGGTCAACAAACCCAAGGACATCGTCTTTGGCTACCTCTTGGGAAAAACGTATGCAGCGTGAGCATAGGATACACCTTTCATCATCCAAAGTAACCCTTGGTCCCAGACGGGTCCTTTTGGGTTTAACATTTTTTCGCTCAATATATCGGCTGTAGCCCCTCCCGTAGTCGGTGGCAAACTCCTGCAATCGACACTCTCCTGCCTGGTCGCATATGGGGCAGTCAAGTGGATGGTTGACCAAAAGAAACTCCATAATGCCTTCTCTGCACTCGCTTACTAAATCGGATTCGGTTCTTAAATGCATGCCTGGAGAGACATTGGTTGCACATCCAATCACAGGCTTAGGAACCCAGCCAATCTTGGGGCTGCCATCCTCTTCAAAGATTGCTTCTCCTGTAGAACGGTCCCTCATTGGAGTGCCCATTTCAACCAGGCACATTCTGCAATTTCCAGCTACGCTCAATTTGGGATGGTAGCAGTAATGAGGAACTTCTTGCCCGTGAAGGGCTGCTGCCTCCACCGCATTAATTCCTGTAGGCACCTCTACCTCTTTGCCGTTTAAGGTTATCGTGACCATCTCTTCTGTAGTTGGAGAAATCATCAATTGCAGGGTTAAATCAGTTGGAGCGATTTGGGATCTCTGTTCTCAGCAGTTTCACTAGCCTTATTAATAAAATCATCCTTAAACTTGGTAACAAAACTTTGGGTGGGCCATGCAGCAGCTTCTCCAAATGCACAAATTGTCCGTCCCTCAATTTGTTTGGCCACGGATAGAAGTAAGTCTGCATCCTCCTTCCGGGCTCCTCCTGAACACATACGCTGAGTAATTTTGCGCATCCATAAAGAACCTTCCCGGCAAGGGGTACACTGCCCACAAGATTCATGAGCGTAAAAGGCATTGATATTGGCCATGGCCTGCACGATGTCGACCGTGTCATCCATCACAATGATCCCCCCGGAGCCTGACATACTGCCTGCAGACATGGGCCCATCAAAATCTAAAGGGATATCTCCCAGCCCCCAGTCAAAAGCAGTACCATCCTTGAGGGTGCCTGAGAACCTTTCATCTGCCCTCAGGACTTTTGCCGAAGAACCGCCAGGAATAACCGCCTTAAGCGATCGACCCGGTCGTAATCCACCACAAACATCGAAAATCATTTGACCCAAGGTAAGGGCACCACATTCAAATTCATAGTAGCCGGGCTTCATAACCTGGCCGGAAACACACCAAATTCGGGTTCCCGTATTGTTAGGTTTGCCAATCTTGGCAAACTCGTCCCCGCCCATTTCAATGATGTGACGGACATTACAAAGTGTTTCCACATTATTAACGATGGTTGGACATTGGTAAAGACCGAGGACGGCAGGAAAGTAAGGGGGCTTAATCCTTGGGTTGGGCCTCTTCCCTTCCAAGGATTCAATCAGCCCAGTTTCTTCTCCGCAAATGTAAGCACCTGCACCCCGGTGAACAACCAGGTCACAAGAGAAATCAGAACCCAAAATGTTGTTCCCACAAAATCCCTTATCTTTGGCCTCGGAGATGGCCCGGTTCAGGATCCGTGCACCTTCGTGAAACTCTGCTCGTATATAAATAAAGGCTTGGGACGCACCAATTGCATAAGCCGAAATCATCATACCCTCGATCAATTGATGAGGGTCTTTGTACATAATTTGCCTGTCCTTAAAGGTGCCTGGCTCAGACTCATCCGCATTGCAAATAAGGTAAATAGGTTTGCCAGACTTCCGGTCGAGGAATTTCCACTTCATTCCGGCGGGAAATCCGGCACCACCCCGTCCGCGGACGCCCGATTTCAGGACCTCCTCACCAACCTCCTCGGGTTTCATCGCAAAAGCTTTCTTAAGGTTTTGATAACCTCCCACTCGCAAATAGCAGTCAATACGGTTCGAGTATGCAGGATCATCTGCATATTTTAAGATGATTCTTCGCTCTTTGGGTGATTGTTCGCTCATGAAAAAAATTATTGTTTGGGAATTTGTTGGTTTAAGGACTCCTCATAGCTCTTAAATTCTTCCACACCATCTAATTTTCCATCGAGTAAAAGTTCGGCAAATTTTGTGGCTCTTTCCCCCTCAATATTTTCGTAGGTTTTTTCATCTACAATTACCACAGGGCCCTGACCACAGTCTGCCAGACATTCCATAAACTCTAGAGAGTATTCCCCATCTTCTCGAACATGCCCTTCCTTAACTCCAAGCATCTTCTCAAAAGTTTTGCATGTTCCATAAGATCCGCGAAGAGCACATGGTAATGTTCGACAAACCCGGACATGCTTTCTTCCCCAGGGATTTTCGCGCAACATTGGATAAAATGTGATCAGTTCTTTAATATTGATGGGCTGGAGCTCGAGGCGTTTGGCAATCCATTCACAGGCGGTGTCATCGACCGCACCTAACTCATCTTGCACCAGATGAATGACCATTAACGCAGCACTTCGTTTTTGAGGATACTTGGGAACAACCTCGTCGATTTTGGCCAATGTTTCGGCAGATAATTTAAGCAAATTTTCCATCTTAACGGTCGCACTCACCCATAACGAAGTCCAAACTGCCAAGGATAACGGTGATGTCACTTAGCATATGACCAGGAACTAATTTTTCGAGGATTGAAAGGTTACAAAAACTTGGTGCTCTTATTTTGAGCCTGTAAGGAACACCACCACCTTTTGAAACTAGATAAAAGCCAAGTGCACCCTTGGGGTTTTCTGCTTCAAAATAGATTTGGCCAGGGGGTACCTGAGGTCCCTCAGTGACAATCATGAAGTTTTGGATGAGCTCTTCCATGCTCGACATAATCTTGTCTTTTGGAGGGGCAAAGATTTTTTTAGCATCGTCCGCATACCATAATCCACCAGGCATCGTGGCAATGACCTGTTTAATGATTAAAATACTTTGCCTGACCTCTTCGATGCGAATCAGATACCTATCATAACAATCACCCTTCGTTCCGATAGGCACATCGAATTCATACTTTTCATAACCACTGTAGGGCTTGTCCTTACGCAAATCCAAATCGACTCCACTCGCACGGAGGTTTGGTCCCGTTATACCGTATGCAATAGCATCCTCGGCGGAAATGGTACCTATCCCCTCTGTCCTGTCTAAAAATATTCGGTTTCTGGTGAGAAGTTTTTCAACTTCATCAATCGCTTTAGGAAGTTCATCAACAAACTTCTCAACCTTGGTCAACCAACCATCAGGAATATCGCGGGCAACACCACCTATTCTGGTAAAACTGGTGGTAAATCGAGCACCAGTTAATTCCTCAAAAAGGGTGTAGAGTTTTTCCCGTTCTGTAAAAGTATACATGAAAGGTGTCCATGCACCCGCATCCATTCCAAAAACACCCATGCCCAAAAGATGGCTTGATATCCTCGCCATTTCACAGATCAACACACGTATTGCCTCACAGCGTTCAGGAAGTGTGACCCCAGCAAGTTTCTCTACCGTGATTGCGTAAGCAACATTGTTGGCGAGAGGAGCCAAATAATCCAATCTGTCCGTGTAAGGCACAAACTGGTTGTAAGTCATATTTTCAGCAATTTTTTCATCCCCTCTGTGAAGGTAGCCCAAAACAGGCTCACAGCGGGTAATCAAATCTCCGTCAAGCTCCATCATCAATCGAAGAACCCCATGGGTCGTGGGATGAGACGGACCAACATTCAAAGACATTCTCTCAGAATCCATGTGGGATGCCGCCTGAGAACCAATATCTCCAATTTGAACCTCTGTGACTGTTTTACTCATAAAGGCTTTTCTGAAGTTTCTGTCCAACTCTCATCCTTGGCCCGTGGTTCAGACTGGCTTAACCTTCCAGTCCCGGATGACACAAAAGGTCCCCCCATCATTGGAGCAGGATCCACATCGGCTCCAGTTACTTCAGATACATCATCTGCGGGTAAAGGGACTTCAATTCCGGCCAATGGAAATTCTTTCCGCAAGGGATAGTAAGGATAGTCATCCCACATTAAAATTCTCTTTAAATTTGGATGTTCAGAAAAATGAATCCCGAACATATCAAAAGTTTCTCTTTCGTGCCAGTTTGCTGCGGGGAAAACTGAACTTATGGATGGTAAAACCGGCGAATCATTATCCGGACAATTAACTTGAACACGAAGATATGCCTTATGGATTAAAGAATACAAATGTAACACAACCGTAAAACGAATATCGGCATCATTCCCATGATCAACCGCAGTTAGATCAACCAGTAGATCAAAAGTCTTTTCATCTCTAAGCAGAGTGGAGAACTCGATTAAGTGTTTTGGCTCGCAATCCAAAGTTAAGCAGTCCGTTTGCGAAAATACCTTTAAGTACTCTCTGCCGTGAAGAAGGGATGTGACGAAATCTTCGTCAATCATGGGATTAAGATAGGAGGCTAGGTTCGGGCTTCTTGGACAGATTCTTTACTGCCGGTTCATTCCCGATTTTGTCCTGTAGTTTGATCATTGCGTCCAGTAAGGCTTCCGGACGCGGAGGACATCCACTTACGTAGACATCAACAGGCACGACATTATCAACTCCTTGCATCACAGCATATGATCTGTACATGCCACCGGTGGATGCACATGCACCCATGGCTACAACCCATTTGGGATCACCCATTTGATCATAAATACGACGCACTACCTCGGCCATTTTATAGGTGACTGTTCCCGCAACGATCATACAGTCGGATTGGCGGGGAGAAAAACGCATAACCTCCATGCCAAAGCGGGAAATATCGTAACGCGAAGCGGCCGAGGCCATAAGCTCAATGGCACAACAAGCAAGCCCCATGGGCATAGGCCAGACCGAATGTTTACGAATCCAATTAATCACAGCATCAGCACGGGTAACAATAACCTCACCTTCCACCTTGCTGTTGTAGCCAACTTCGTTTGATACCATTTGGTCTTTTCTAGATGATTAATCTAAACAAGCAAACCAGAAAACATTTCTTTAAATTTTAAGGTATTTGAGAAGCAAAGATCGGTTCTTTTGAACATTGACGGAAGTTTGAACCTTGTGCATAAGCATGTGTCTGTTTCAGTAATTTGGAGAGGTGACAGAGTGGCCGATTGTGCAGCATTGGAAATGCTGTGTACCGCAAGGTACCGCGGGTTCGAATCCCGCCCTCTCCGCCAGACTAGGTCAGGATATGCTATGCGTTTCGGACGAATACCTTGGCACTGCCATTAAACATACTCTCCGCAAGGTTTAGAGCAGCAGGTGCCACAATTGGATCGGACGAACCAGGAGCAACAGCTTGTCCGGATACTAGTATTGCTACCTTGCCATAAAGATTAATGGTTTCTCCATCTTTGGGTGCCATTACTTCGCCCTCGTTTAACCATCTACGCAACTGTATTTGGCTCCATCCATTGTAAGGATCCCTCGTACCAAGAAGATTTTCGGCAAATCGCATTGCAGCTGTTTTCCAGAGGCTGCCAGAAAGTTCGGGCGATTCTCCCATTATTGACTGCATGGAATCTGTCGTCAACCAAAGGGCATTCACAGTAGAATCCGCCACGACCGTGGCAGTCCTGGGAACACCAGCTAAAACCGCCATTTCTCCGATTACAGCACCACGACCCATAATATCTACGACCACATCTCCGATTGAAACCTTGACACTTCCTCGAGTAATAACAATCAAACCATCCCCCGTGTCACCTTGCTTCATGAGAGCATCACCAGAATTATAAACCCTTGATTCCGACGCATTAAGGATTTTAGAAATCACCTCATCGCTCATTCCTTTAAGCCAAGCTACTTCGCGAAGGACTTCTTCAGGTTCAGGTAGCCTCAGTTCGAGAGGACTTTCCATCACATTTTTCATCCTTCCTTCCACTGCAGTAATCATACGAGTCGCTTCATCTGCTTCCAGCATACCATCCCCGCGCATCTTCTTGATCGTTGCACGTTCATGGTTCAATACTGATCGTATCGCGTCCTTGGTTTCGATTCCGACTGTTACCTCAGGGTAATTTTCATGCATGTTACGGATGTATTGTAACCCCCTGAGACGGTTTTGGCGGATTTCGTCTTTTAATAAGCGCGAGGTTTTTTGCTGTTTTTCAACATCATTTGAGTCATCCAGTTCCCTCACAAGCGAATCAACCATTTTGGCCATGGTCTGTTGAGCAATAACGAACGCTTTCGAAGCATCATACCCAACTGTTATTTTGTCAGAAAAATATCTTTTCAAAAATGGTAAATCCTTGAGAGCTTCACTTAATTTGCTAACCATGCAAATGTCGTCCAAGTATGCCCTCTCCGTCATCGGTACTTTTCCCTGAAAATCAAGAACCTCACTCAGGTTATTATCAAGCTGAGCCACCGCACGGGCAGACAACAAACCAGACCTAAACTGTGCCCAATAACTGCTCCTCTCTTTTTCGAGCAATCTTCTCCTAGCCTCGGCCAAGGTATCCATGGACTCAAGTTCGCTGGCGGTTAAGGGATAGCTAACAGGATCAGGCAAATAATTCCTGACCAATCCCCAATTTGCACCACTAAGGAAACGATCGTCCTTCAATAGGTCCATTTCTTGTTCGCAAACATTGGAAATATTTCCCGTAGCGTTAGAAAACATTAACTTTTTAACGGCAGGTAAGTCGGTAAGCCCTAATTTATTAACCAATGATTTTATGGTAGTGGCATTTACCAAGAGAGTGAGCAAAACAATGCCAGAAATTAAAAAGAGGAACTGATCCCGAACTCTTGCAGAAATACCAACGACAGAGGCTTGAGCAATTGCTCCAGAACCCTCTCCAAAAATAACTACCTTTTTCTCACCGTTGGATAATTGTTCACGCAACTTCGCCGCGTCTTTCGAGTTTTTGTTACCCAATGTCTGATCAGCAGTCTGGGCAGTTTGGGAAATTCCAATTATTCTTCCCTGAGAAATATTTGCCTGGGCGAAGGTGTTGGCTGCCATACCGTAGAGGTTTAGGTCAGGGTTGGGTCTTGAGTAATTTTGAGCCTCCTTGGCATCCACCACAAAAACAGAAGTGGTTTTAGCGGAGTAACCCGCTCCACCCTCAGAGACTTCAAATTCATACCTCAGGTTCTCAGAGTAAACCACGAGGGCCAGGGCTAAACCTATGGCCCCCCTCAAAGCACCCCACCATACGACGACAGCGTCCTTCCCGGGCAAGCCATAACCTGCTTTTTTCATCAGTGGGTAAAACATTCCCATATTGATCGCACGGACTACATGAATCGCAACATATACCAAAAACAGGATGAGAAAATCCATTCCGGTTGGTTGAGCTTTCTGAGCGATCACCACACCAACGACTATAAAAATAATCACATTTGCAGCAAAAGCGGTAAACTCCCAGAATTCGTGCATAAAATGTTCTACTTCTGGGCTAATGCGCGTTCTGCCAACACCGGCCATTACAATCCCCAGTGCAACCAGTCCAAGAACCCCAGACACATGGAAAAAATGCTCGCACACAAAGAAAACGGCGTAAGCTGTGACGAGAACAACTGTTATTTCAATAAGCGGATCATTAAAGACTTTCCTCACCCATAGAATCGCCACCAGACCAATAATCACCCCAACCAATCCACCAGCAGCTCCAATTTTTCCAAATCCAATTGCAGCGGTACCAAGAAAACTTCCTGTCCCCAAAAACTGCTCGGCCCCCGTTACTACTCCGATTAACAAAACAAAGGCGACGATCGCTGTACCATCGTTAAGCAAAGACTCTCCTTCTATCAATGTGCCAAGTTTTTTGCTCGCC
This sequence comes from uncultured Opitutales bacterium, assembly GCA_938091675.1. Lineage (GTDB taxonomy): Bacteria > Verrucomicrobiota > Verrucomicrobiia > Opitutales > Seribacteraceae > Chordibacter. Next base: position 34,398 of record CALKMX010000057.1, on the reverse strand, counting down.
CCAAGTTCTTTTAGTAGAGCCACAACAGCCACAGGGTCGGTCGCACTTACGACCGCTCCAAAAAGCATCGATGCGAGGACAATAAATGCCCCCGAGTCCACATTCCAATCTTGAAGAACTCCTCCGGATCCACCAAATGCATAGATCAGTCCCATGAAAGCAAAACCCGTCATCACAGTTGCAGTCACAATACCCGGACCCGCTAGGTAAAATGCATTAAGGAATGACTTTTTAAATGTGTGCACATCTAGGGCAAAGCCTGCCTCAAAAATAAGTATAGGTAAAAATACATACAATATGAGGTGACCATCCAAGTTGCCTCCCCAAGAAATTGCCCCGCTCAAAGTATCCACAAACTTATTCCACAACCCAGGTGCCTGTTCTGCCGCATGACTATCCCCATGAGCATGACCTCCATGTGGGCCATAAGCTCGATTCAATCCACCCATCGCTAATCCAATAAGAAGTAGTAGCACGGTGAATGGAAGAGGAATCCGTTGGAGAAAATGTCTGGTCGCTGCACCAATAATCAAAGCAACGATTAAAAAGAAAAGTCCGTAAAGATATCCACTGTCACCAGCAGATGCTAAAACTGGTATAAGGCTTGTTGTTGTCATAGAATGTTTGGATTTTAAAGGTTAGTTGCCTCGTAGTAGACGACTGGGAAAGGGACGCTGAGCGGGTGAAGTACCTTCTGCATCAAGACGCTTGGGCGATCGCCCAAGTAATTCGGTCAAGGGAGACTCACTGGGGAGCGTGTAATGTGAGTGAAAAGCGTTTGAGGGCGAAGTATTCAGAGGTTGGGTGGAATGCTTCTCCGATACAGCTTGGGTGACGATTTCAAAACTATCAGATCCCGTTGCTTCCCCGACAGAAGCGTTAAAGGATTTACCAATCACCAATTTTTGAGATTCAGCAACACTCCTGAGTGCATTTTCAAAACTGTTGCTGTTTGAAAACCCCGATATCAAAAATGAAGTCTCAAATAAGTTTTTTAGATCAACCGTAACCTTGTCGCTTAGGGTTTGGCTTTTTAATTCAGTAAATACTAATTCTCCGGGAAGCAAAGCAATGGCATCATCCTTGTGCAAGCCTAGGCGTAAATTCCCAAGCAGTCCCACGCATTTAAAACCACCGTTCTTTTCCACTTCTATCAAACAAGAACCAGCACCTGACAATCTCACCGTTGTTTCTGGTCCTATGATAGACACTGTATTATTAAAATTCCTTGATCGGACGAAAAGAGAGCCCGAAAAAATTCTTATCGAATCTTTTTCACATTGGAAAATAGTAGAAGACCCAAAACGAAAAAGATAACCCGATGCTAAAGTCTCAATTCCACTTTTAGGTCTAACTGAAAGTTTGCGGTTTACCGGTAAAAAAGACGAAGAGGAAACAACCTCACTGGTATCACCATCGACAACCTGAACTACTCCATCCCCTATGGTTGTGACAAGCAGGTGGGAAATTTTAGCAATCGCGTAATTAAATCCTAGTGAAACAACTAAAAGGGTAATTAAGCAAAATTTCATCTAAGTTGTTCAAAGATATTTTGCGGGGTAGGTCAAACAATCAAAGCAAATAGAAATTTTGACGTTTCATGGTGAAGAATTACTAAATTGCAATTTTCACTCCTCGCCTGAGGTAGGCTGGAACATCTAAATCCTCTCCCTCATAAATGTTTCGATTGGGTAAATCATCAAAAATTCCACGTTGGTTTTTCTCGTCCATAAATGGAAAGGTGTTTTGATCCACACTCGATTCTTTTTTTCGAATTAATCGTTTATTGACCGCTTGGGCTGGCTGGGCTTTTCTTTTTTCAACTTCCAACTTTGATGGGTGAGCCTCTTTCGGCTGTGCTGCCAATTCCAGAACTTGTTGAGCCACAGGTGCAACATCTGCAACTTTTACCAATGGCTCAAGGGAGGTCGCCCCCAGTACCGTGATCTTTACCTGATCGCCAAGGTTTTCATCCACATGGGCACCAAAAACAACTTCTTCACCCGCCTTAAAGGAGTCTCTAATTTCTTTGGATACGGACTGCAGTCCTCCCATGCTTAACGATGTGCCTCCTTGAATAAAGATCATCAGAACATCCGCTGCCTTTGAGACCTCGGGCATGTGCAACATCGGACAAAGCATTAAATCACGCAATGACTCTCGGAGTGCGTCCTTGCCGGAACCTTTCCCATAACCGAAAAGGGTTCGCCCGGTCCTCGCTGAAAAAACCTTTCGAAGATACGAAAAATCAACATCGATCATACCTCGTTTAAATACCAGGTTACATATGGCACTGATTCCTCTGCTTACATTGCGCCCAGCTTCCGCAAAGCACTCAAGAGCAGTGGCATCTTCTCCCCCGATTTGAAGAAGTGAGTCATTGGGAAGTGGCACAACAGCATTTGCATACTTGCGAAGTTCTGACAAACAGTCCTCCGCTTGCATGTGACGAGATTTCTCCCAACTGAAAGGCAAAGGGGTAAATGCAAATACTAATGCACCATGCTCCCGGGCAAGTCTGGCAACAACCGGGGAAGCTCCTCCTCCAATCCCTCCTCCGAGCCCTGCGAGAAGAAAGACTAAATCGACTCCCTCCAACTGTGCACGAATTTTATCTTTTTCTTCTTCTGCCAACCTTTTTCCCAGAGCTATATCACCCCCCGTACCCATCCCACGGGTATGCCTTTTACTTAAGCAAAGTTTTTGGGATGCTAGAGAGTCAGAAATTGCTTTCATGTCAACATCCAGCGCCAGGTTATCCACCGAATCAAAGTTATCAAATCTCAAACCATCGACTAAGGATATGCCTGCCCCCCCAACACCAATAACCTTAGCCCTAATGCCGTAAGCATTTTCAGTCGGGGAATCGATATTTTCATCTTCAAATAAAGTATCTTTCATCATAAGTGAGGGGGTTGGGGGTGAATGAGTAATGGATTCTATGCATTTATTTGAAATCTATATGCCTAGAAATCCACCGATCTTCTTAAAAATACCAGCCCCTTCGCTTGGAGATCTTTCGCCAGGAAGGCGATGATCTTCCAATCCATAATGAAGCAGTCCAAGCACGGTTGAGTTTTCAGCTTGGGCAAGTTCATTGCCCAACCCAGAAGGGAAACTTGCCTTGGTCGTAGCAACTCCGAGCACTTTCGATGCTAGCTGTTCGATTCCTGGCAACCGGGATGTCCCGCCGGTCAATAAAACCCCAGCCCCCAACTCTTTTGGGTTAATTAAGTCGCCTAGCTCTTTACTTATTATTTCAAACAGCTCAACCGTTCTTACATGAATAATATCTGCTATTGATTTTCTGGGAATTGTGCGGTCTCCGATAGTCTTGTTTCCAATAATCCAAAGATCCTGCTCTGCGTCCGTTGGGTCTGGTTGTGCCTTACCATACTCTAACTTGAGTTCTTCGGCGTAAGGTTCCAACACCCTTAAACCCATTGCCAAATCACCAGTTATATGATCTCCACCAACAGGAATAACACATGTAAAAATAATGTTTCCTGCCCGATAAAGAGCAAGATCAGTGACTCCAGCCCCAATATCAATCACCAAAACCCCTGCTCTTCGTAGATCAGGGCCTGCCACCAGAGTAGAGGATGCAATTGAAGATAAAATCAGGTCGTCTACCTCTAGGCTGTACTGATGCACGATATCGAGGTTCATCCTAATTGCGGATTCATCCCCCTCAATCGACCAATAAGCCAACTCAACATTTTGGCCTATCATTCCGACTGGATCTTCGATTGGACGACCATCGAGCTGGATAGGCATTCGAACATGGTGAACATAGGACCTTCCCGATGCAGGCTGCTTTCTTTTTGCCTCATCGGCAGCACGCTGAAGGTCAGCAATAGAGACACGACCATCTGGTGAAGCCACATTAGCCCTACCCCTGAGGCAATACCCCTTCAAGTGAGAACCTGTTTGAGCTAAATATACGGAGTCAACAGTAGTGCCCGACATTTTTTCCGCCTCGTCTATCGCGGCATGGACGCTGGCAGCAGTTTTACGGAAATCAATAATTTCGCCCTTACGAACGCCTTCATTTTTACGAAATGATTTGCCGACAATATTCAGGCTTTTATCATCGGAGACCTCGCCGATTAAGACCTTTGCATAGGAAGTACCAATTTCTAGTGCACCAATTATTTTGCTCATGGGATTATTAATTTAAAAGATTTTCATTTAAATTTTAGCAAAAACAGAGCGCCCATGGGAAAGATCAATGGAACGGATGAAGGATGCTTGCAAAAACTTGGGTTCATCCAAGAGATATCGTAACCTCTTCAATTGCGATGAATAATCCGAAGGGTTAAAGCGTATTGTTCCGATTCTACGGGACTTTACAGTAACATTGGCACCAGGGTCTTTGTCGCTCGGACGGTTGTAAGATACCACAGTCCAGTCGCGGAAAATTTCTGGGTATTCGGATCTGGCAAGTTCCAAAAGTGGTGCAATCACGGGGATACCCTCTAATTTTTTATACCCTCTGTTATTATCTTTTTTTTGGATTAGTGCCCCGGGAATTTTCAGGGAAGGAAGAAGGTTCATCATTGCGGTAGAATATCCAGATCCTTCATAGAGCAAGCCATCCGAAGACACGAGCCAGTCACGGAATTCCAGTTGATTATCACGAAGCCTGAGAACCAGAAGAGGCACTCTTTCCTTAACAAAAACCTGTAGCGTAGAAGGAAAATTTCTTTTTACTTTCACCTCAATAATTTGGTCTTCCTGCAAAAGATTATGTTGAAGTTTAACGAGGTTAACTTGGGCCAATGAAAGCCCCCTAATTGGGCCCATCCAGTTCAAAAACCATTTATCATTTAATACCCCATCTGAGCGGAAATCGATCCTTTGAATAGGAATTGATGGACCGGTGTAATCGCTCTGTCCGACCACATTTGAATTAGGCTGCCGCAACTGTTGGTAAACCACTGAACCAGCGATTCCACTTGCAATGATTAAATACACAAACACCCGCGCAAAGGTCACAAAACGTTTTCGGGCAACAATTCGCGAGCTGGATTTCCTCGCAGAGCTAGGTTTTAAATTCCGCCAACTTACTGGCATGGCTAAGTCTTTCTTTTTTCTTATGCTCATAAATTTAAGCTGCGTGTGGAGTTTCTCCCTCAATGGTTACACCCAAAAATCTATTTACTGCAGGGGTTACCAGCTTTTGGGTAAGTTGGTCAAAATTGTATCCTGAGGCACTCGCACTTTTGGGCAAGAGGCTGGTAGTGGTCAATCCGGGCAAGGTATTGATTTCCAAAAAATAGGCATGCCCATCATCACAAATCATAAAGTCAACTCTAGCAAAATCCCTGCACCCACAACTGTTAAAAGCTTTCCAGGCAAAATCTTTAATTTCTGCCTCAGTTTCAGAATCAAGAACGGCAGGGAAGCGGTATTCCGTGGAACCAGGAGTGTACTTTCTTTCATAATCGTAAACCCCTCCGTTAGGAATTACTTCCACAATTCCAAGGGTATGTTGCCCCATAACACCGATGGTTACTTCTCTTCCCAAAATTCTTTCCTCCAGTAACCAGTTCCCTGGATTGATAAACTTTAATTTTTCCCGAAGTTCCTCTTCACCGGATAGTAAAAAGAGCGATACACTGCTCCCTTGGTCGGTGGGTTTAATAATCAGCTCTTTACCAAGTTTTTGGACAACCTCGGAGGCATCCAATTCAGCTGGATCAAAAAATTCTATGCCACTTGCAACCCTAACTCCATCGGCCAACACCCTTTTTTTGGCGTTGGCTTTGTGCATGCACAAACGGCTCGATTCGGCACCACATCCACAATACTCAAAGCCAGCGGCGTCTAACAAGCCCTGCAGTTTTCCATCTTCCCCAAACTCGCCGTGAATAACCGAAAACACAATATCAGATTCTGGATTTAAATCTGGAGGAAGTGAACATTCAGATAAATCAAGAAGCTGCGTATTAAATTTATGGGATAAGGACTCGGAGAGAGCTTTGCCTGATAAAAGAGATACTTCTCTTTCTGGACCAACTCCGCCCGAAAGTACTACTATATTTGGGTTAACATTCATTGGATCAAAATTTTCTAAGATAGGTATTGTTTCCAGGTTTGACCGAGTAAATTAACTTCCGGTTCCAGCACAATTCCGTGCGTATCTTTTACCTGTTGCTTCACTCTTTGAATAAGCTCAACCACATGCTCAGCGGTTGCGCCTCCCTGATTGACGATAAAATTTCCGTGAACTTCGGAAACGGCAGCTCCTCCGATTTGTTCGCCTTTCAAACCTGCCTGGTCAATAAGCCAACCAGCAGGCTTATCTTTAGGGTTTCGAAATATACAACCTGAACTTGCTTGTTTGGGTTGTGATTTCCTTCTTTTGCGAGACATTTTCTCAATAACTTTACGAATTTCTAGGTGCTGTGCCCTGCCCTCTGCCCTGAGTTTCGCCCTCAGGGCAATTCCCTCATATGCTTCCCTGCAATACCGGTATCCGACTTCAAGTTCATCTCCATCTATTTGTTTAATTTCTCCGTTAGGCATTAAAAATTTAACCCATTCCACAAAATCAAAAATCTCCCAACCCATCGCACCCGCATTCATTCTGAGGGCACCGCCTAAGGTACCAGGTATTCCTTCCAAAAACTCGAAACCGCTGAGATTTTTCAAGCATGCAAATTTACAAATTTCCTTAAGCTTTGCCCCAGCTCCAACAATGATGGAATCATCACACCTGGCATCAATCGTCCGCCAGAACTCACCACGTAAGCGAATCACTAATCCCCCAAAACCTTGATCGGGCACGATCAGATTAGAACCCCGGCCAATCATTGCTCTTTGCAATTCAAAAATATCACATGCTTCCACAAGGGTGGTAAGATCCTCAATATTGGCAGGTTCGGCATACCACTTAGTCGATCCACCTACCCCGATGGTAGTCATTGTTCCAATTGGCAAATCTCTGATCAACTTAGATTGATGAGATAAACGACCCTCAAGAAATAAACCAAAGGCATCTTGCTTGTAACCTTTCGCTCTCTCCCATGAGGAGAATGCATGAGCCCACTTGTTTAAATCCCCAGCCCCTACAAAAACTACCTGATCACTCAAACCTGTTGGTTTTGGGCTAAGTGTACTTCTTAGGTTGTAAAACTCCTTAAATATTTTGGCAGAATCCCGAAGCCTTGGTGGTAAAAAACCAGTCAGCGACTCCACTGCACCTGACGGGTCAAACTTTTCAAAGGCACCGTATGTGGGCAACAAGTGAAGTTCGTCGGCAACAGAAAGTTCCTCAGCAAAAGATGAGGCCAATGCCTTGGTTCTGGAATATCTGTGTGGCTGAAAAACCACCCTTAAAATATGGTCAGGCAGCATTTCTCTTCTAAGTCTAAGCACACTTGAAATTTCAGTAGGATGATGGGCATAGTCCTCCAGCACCACACGGTCAGATGATTCAAAAAGTATACTTTGCCTCCTTTCCATGCCTGGAAATCGTTCAAAGTCTACCTCAGAGAAATCAACCCCAAGGACTTTACCAGCTTGTAAAACCGCATTGGTGTTTGAAATTAGAAAGGAGGATGGATCTTTTCCGCGGTCAAAGCCATAGACCGACTTATTTTTTAGATCGCGAATGATTGTGCTAAGAATTTTCCCATCACCATGTATGATTGAGCCTTTGGTTCGTAAAAATAAATTTTTGAGGATTTTGGCAAAAGAGTGCTTGTCTTTGTACTGATCGACATGATCCCAGTCACAATTCAAACAAATCGTTACCCAGGGAGAAAATGCATCAATTGATCCATCACTTTCATCGACCTCAATTACTACCCATTTAGATTTTGAGTAATATCCGGATGGTAAAAAAAAGTTTTTAAACTGACCACCGACCAAATGAGATGTTTCAAATCCACATAGGTCAAGTGCCCAAGCCAGTTTACCCGTAACGCTAGTTTTGCCGTGACTTCCTACCACTGCAATTATCTTGTGACGGGAAAACAAGTTAGCCACAAACTCCCCGCGACGATAAAAAGGAATTCCCGAAAGCTTTAACTTTTTTAGCCTACTTTCATCGTGATTTATTGCGGAGGAATGAACAATACAATCGGGCTCCTTAATTGGGCTAAGTTCATCCAATAATTTTACACCATGCTCAATTAGGTGGCTTCGTATAGGCTCGTGGAATTGATCATCGAAAGCTTCCACACGTACGCCAGCCCCCCTAAGATAAAGAGCCAAGGGGACCATCCCCATCCCGCCTGCACCCAGTAGTAAAACTCTTTTAGGGCGTCTCATGAACTCACCTCCAAAAGATCGGTGTAAACTGGTATGCTTTTACTTTTAGACAAATTCTTGAGCAGGTCCTTTGCCAGCACAGAAGAAACATCCTCAACATCTAACGAATAAAGGTTTCTCCGTAGTACTGCCCTAAAGTCCTCATTAAACATGAGCTCACGAACTTCTAGGAGTAATTTATCTGCAATGGTTCCATCCGTACAAACAACGCTGCCACCCTTAGCCTCCAAGTAATTCGCATTGGCAAGCTGATGTTGGTCGGCAGCAAAGGGATAAGGAATGAGAATTGATGGCACTCGACATCTTATAATCTCAGCAATTGAACCCGCTCCAGCTCTGGAGATAACCAAATTTGCGGCAGATAGTAAAATGTGCATTTGGTCGCTAAATGCAACAAACCGGCTGGTAATTGTTTCCCCACCTATTCCTTCAAGCTGAACTGTTCCAGAGTTTTGTTCCTTTAATCCGGTCAGGCAGTACACTGAAATTCCATCCTCAGCTAAATGTGACAAATTATTTTTAACCCAGTTGTTAAGGGAGGATGCTCCCTGACTCCCTCCTAACACCAGGAGCAATTTATCGGACATAGAAATCCCTAAGCACTTTCGTGCTCTTTCCATCGGGATTCTTCTAAAGTCTGACCTTAAGGGATACCCAATGTGTGAAATCTTTTCGATTGATACACCGGGGCAATTGACACCTGCTGGAAAATAAACCTTTTGGGCACGGTTTGCCAAAAAACGGACAGCTTTCCCGACAACCCGGTTGGCTTCGTGTACATAGAAGGGAATACCACATGTGCGGGCAGCAAGTGCGGGACCAAAAGATGAAAACCCCCCAAATCCAACCAGTGCATCGGCATCAATTTTCCGGAAGAATGAACGCGAACGGAGAAAGGATACCAGGAAGCCTTTTATAAATTTTATTATACCCCAAGTAGTTTTTACCAGTGGAGCTCCAGACATAGGAACAAAGGTTAACTCAGGATATTTGGAAGCGAGTCTAGAATCCACTTGTTTTTGGCTAATAAAAAGCCAGGTAGAACAGCCCAACTCTTCCAAGCTTTGGGCAAGTGCAATACCTGGAGTCAAATGTCCACCGGTTCCCCCACAGGCTATGATAATGTTTTTCATAACTCCCTTGCCTGTATCGGTGACGGGCTTTCCTTCCTCCTCATTACATTAATAACAAGCCCCACAAAAATAAAAGTTACGACCAGATTGGACCCACCATAACTAATAAAAGGCAGTGACATCCCCTTGGTTGGCAGGCAGCCTGTTACCACTCCCATATTGATTATCGCCTGAAGGACAACAAAAAGGAGGGACCCCATCGCTAGGAGATATTCATTCATCCTAGAAACATGCCGGATTTTAATACCGACCGAAAAAAACATAAACATAAAAACTATGAGAATACTTACAGTGGCAAATAAACCGAGTTCCTCCCCAATTACAGGAAAAATAAAATCAGTGTGTGATTCCGGCAAAAAATACATTTGCTGGCGCCCCATTCCCAGCCCAACCCCCTCTGCCCCACCTACGCCAAAAGCCAGCATACCCTGCCATAACTGATATGCACTGTCATTCGAATTTGCTTCGACATCTAGAAAGGATGTCACTCTCCTGATACGAACAGGATCGAAATAGACCAAAACAGAAAAGGCAGAGACAGCAAGTCCAGCCACGGGCAATAGCCACTTTAATCCGACACCAGCCTGAAACATTAGGATCGCTCCCACCGTTCCGCATAAGAAACATGTCCCAAAATCTGGCTGTAGTAGGATTAAACCACAAATGCCACTTATAAAGAGTGATGGGATCACAAAGCCCTTAACCAATCTTCCTATCTCTCGCTGCTCATCAGCAAAATATTTTGCGAGCATGAGTACCATTCCAATTTTGGCAAACTCGGAGGGCTGAATCCTTAAAGACCCAAGACCAATCCAACGCTGTGCTCCGTTTACCTTAACTCCAACCCCTGGTATTAAGGTCAACAACAGACCAACTATGCAAATGGCAAAGATAAGCACGGACCTGTTCTTCAACCAATCTAAGTTTACGACGGATGCGTACCAACATGCTGAAAAGGATATGAGCACCCAAACGATCTGCTTAAAAAGCAAATCCTGTGCGCCCCGAACTGCCCCGGCACTAAAGAGCATGACGAGTCCAACCATGGTCAATCCAATCGAAGCAACGACCAAGTAGGCCGTCACCCAGTTTGTAGTCCTACTTAGTGCTCCTGTATCTGCCAATCCTACCTTCCTTTCCCACCACACACCATGGTAAAACCTCCTTAAGGAGCATCAATTATTGGTCTATCTTCTGTAGATGACTCGTTAAAAAAGTCCTGCAATGTACCACCCTCGTTAGCAGGAAGTGCATCGGCATTATCCTTAACAATAGGGGAAGACTGACTAGGAGTTTCGCTGACTCCCTGGGAAACTATCAACGGTTGACCAGCACGAATTAAACTAGGGTTGGACAATCCGTTCCATTCCATAATTTGGGAAACGGACACTCCATAGATTGAAGATATACGCGATAAGTTTTCACCCTTTTTGACAATATGCGTGCTTGCTCCGGGGGGAACGACTCTGTTGGTAACCTGAGTGGATGGAGAACTTCCCACATCACGGTTATTTAATTCCGAGGGGATAGACAGGGTTTGCCCAGGTCTAATAATCGAAGACATGGACATATCATTGGCTTTGAGCAATTCCGAAAGCCTGACATTAAACTTTTGAGCAATGCGCGACAGGGTATCGCCCGCTTCAACCCTGTAGGAGTTACCACTAAGAGAAAGAACAGGAGCATCATTTACGATTGGCCCTGATGAAGTTACAGAGTTTGTACCTGATGTGGCAGGAATCATGATTTCCTGGTCTATAGAGAGACGACCACTCTTATCGAGGTTTGGATTAGCATTAAGTAAACTTGCGAGAGAAACTCCATTCTTTCGAGCAATGCCCCAAAGTGTGTCACCTCTTACTACCTTATAGATGGAAAGGTCAGATGGTCTAAGATCAATCACTCGGTTACTCGTTTCAGTTGGCACAAGAATCGAAGGTTTGGAATCCGTGGACCCTCTAGGCTCACTCGGTATGATCAGCTCGCCTGGTTTAGGTCTCTTGGGTGCAGCAAGTTGGTCTGGCTGATTGCCTCCCGAAATCTTTTCATTGGTGTTTGTATTTGAAACTTCAACCGCTTGGTTAAAAGATTGCACGGATGTTTCATCGATTGAGGAATTCGCCTCCCCTTCCGGCCCCCGTGCATTCCCACCAGTTGTCTGGCAACTTGGTTGGAACATTACTAATAATATAACACCCACATGGAGTGATAGAACAATACCGAATACTTTGGATAGTTTCATTTTTCTTATTGGCTAGCTTGCAAATGATTTCACATTTATTTTCGTAGAGACTTGACAGGCACTCTTCAAATCGAAAACGAGAGATTCAAATGAATTTCCCCGGTCGCTGTAATTTGAAAACATATCAAAGCTCGCAAATCCCGGGCTAAATAAAATATCGGTATGTTTTTTGGCGAATTCAAAGGCTACTGCGACCGCACTTTTGAGGTTTCTGCAAATTGTTGTTTTAATATTCCTTTCAGTCAGATGCTTCGATAGTTCATCAGCAGTCTCTCCTATTAGAAATGCGCCTTGCAGATATGGGAATAACGCAGTGGCAAACTTTTTTATTTCCTGCCCTTTGTTTTTCCCCCCACCGATCCAGATTACTTTTTTGGAAAACGATTCACAAGCAGCCAGGGTTGAACCTAGGTTGGTTGACTTGGAATCATTCCAGAAAGATATATCGTTAATCTCATTTACTTTGAATAAACGATGTGGATATGGGCGATAATCACCCAAGGCATCGAAAAATTGATTCTCACAATATCCTTTTCGTTTAAACCAGCGCAAAGCAAATGCCAAATTTTCCCTTTGAGGCACACTCTTATGAAAGGAACTAATGCGGGCAGGCAATTCATTGACCGAGAGTGGATCAATGATTTGCCATTGGGGATTTGTATCTAGACCGAATTTCTTTGCTTGAGATAATACCGAACGACCAAGAAAGACCTCATCCATGTTCTTACAATTGGATACCAGTCGGAATTTTGCCAAATAGTAATCTTTTTCAGTCCCATGATAGTCGAGATGGTCTTGAGAAAAATTTGTCCATAGCAGTGAATCAGGTTTTAGGTAATTAGAAGTTATTGCCTGAAAAGAACTGGTCTCTAGAAATACGATTTTTCCGGACAAAGATTCCTCGGCAACTTCTGCAGATATGGGTTTCCCTATATTTCCAAGAACCGTGCAAGGTATGTCAAGTCTGCTAGCAACATGGTCCAGTATACTTGCCAGAGAGGTCTTCCCATTAGTTCCGGTAATTGAAACAAGTTCTGTGTGCTTTGAATAAACTAAACCTAAATCAACTTCTGAAATCACTTCTTTACCCGCATTTAAAGCAAGCTTTACCCACTCATGACTGGGTCTAAAACCAGGGCTAACTACTACAAAAGAACATTTTGCGGCATCCAAACTTTCAAAAAGGCGATGTTTCTCATCAAAAAACTCACTCACTCTGCCTTTAGCAGACAAAAGTTTTTGAGCAGCTTGCCCACTCATACCACTACCCAAAATTGCCACGGGTGCATCAACACATTTAAAAATACTTTGCAAACGATTGGTTTTCATCAGCGAAGTTTGAGAGTTGCCAGTCCGATGAGTGCGAAAAGCAGCGACAAAATCCAAAACCGTATCACCACCTTTGTTTCTTTCCACCCTTTCAATTCAAAGTGATGATGAATTGGAGACATCAGGAAAATTCTTTTCCCTCTCGTTTTAAAAGAGGCCACCTGGAGAATTACTGAGGCTGCTTCCATAACAAAGATTCCGCCGACAATGATTAAGGTAAGGGGTTGATGGATCATCAATGCGATTACACCAATCAAGCCCCCAATGGCCAACGAGCCTGTATCACCCATGAAAACTTCAGCAGGGTGCGCATTGTACCATAGAAACGCCAGACTTCCCCCCAGTAAGGCAACACAAACAATAGCAAGTTCGCCCGACCCGGGCACCCAGCTAATTTTTAAGTAATCAGCGATTAGATAATTTCCTGATGCATAGGCCATAATCGCATAGGTCAAGGCAACGGTTACCGTACAGCCAATTGCTAAGCCATCTAGACCATCAGTTAAATTAATCGCATTACTTGTTCCAGTGAGAGTAATCAGATATAATAAAGATAACATCCCCAAAGAGAGAACAGGCACGCTACTAAGATCAGTGTAACTGATAAAGGGCATCCAAAACTCTCTCATTTTCTCATTACTCCCAAGATTTTCCTGCCCTGCTCCATTTAAAAAATTCGCTAATGGGCCAAGTAAAATGAATAAGGCTACTCCGGTCACAGCCAATTGTCCGAGTAACTTGTACCTACCCGGTAACCCTTTGCTGTTTTTCTTCGATACCTTCAGATAATCATCTGCAAAGCCCACGGCGGTAAGCAATCCGTAGGTTATCAGGGATGTGAAAACATAAACATTTGGTTCTGCCCATAAAATAGCACTTAAAAAAACTGAACAAAAAATCAGGATCCCGCCCATGGTTGGTGTATGGGACTTCCCAAGGTGCAAATCAGCTAATTTTCCGACTTCATCCTTATCCCTGAATGCCTGTTTAGCACCAATTTTTTTGAGTAAAGTAATTAATGTAGGCCCAATCCAAAAGCCTAGAATTAATGCAGTAATCCCGGCACCCAATGCCCGAACCGAAATATATTGAAATAGTCGGAGTGGACCCCATAAATCCTCCCAAAATTGTAACCAGCTCAGCATGCGATCCTCAACGGTTCAATTTCAGCTTCTGCCCAAGTTGGAATTAATCTTTCAAGTTGGTATGATCGACTTCCTTTGAGCAAAACCACTCCAGTAAATTCATTTATAATTGGTTTCGCATTTTCGAGATTACTGATGATGGATATCTGTTTTGCGGTAGCTCCATTTTCCATTAGGCCATTTGCCAGTTCAAGAGTGTGTTCTCCAATCAAAATAACTTGATCCGAAGAACCGAGGTTGATTGACCTGCCAGTTTCGTAATGTAATTTTTTGCTGTCAGTACCCAGTTCATTCATTCCACCTAATATTAGGAGCTTGGACTGATTCATAAATTTTTCATATAAGAACTCGATTGAGTCCAGCATCGAAGCTGGGTTGGCGTTATAACAATCCAGCACATAAGACGATCCCTGGCCTACGAGGCAGGAACCTCGTAGACCAGTGGGCCTATATTGGGGTAGGCGATCGAAAATTTGTTGATCAGTGACCCCCAACTTCCAAGCTGCAACGCATGCAAGTACCATATTTCTAATATTTCCCGCAGAAACATGAGGGATAGATATAAAAAGAGGTGGGCACCCAAAACGATTGATTTGCAATGTTTTTGAGTACCCACGCTCGTTTGTTTCAGTCGAAAGCTTATAAAATACTTGGTTTAGAGGAATGTCACTGTTCCGGCATGCCCCTTCTCTTATGGTAATGCAGGGCCTTTCATCTATCGCTTGAGCAAAGGAATCGAATTGCAATAATTCTTCTGGAAAAACAGCAACGGTAGATTCTTTCCCATTGAGCCAAAGCTTACTTTTCTCTCTGGCCACAGTATCAATTGTACCTAGCCCATCCAAATGGGAAGGGGCAATAGAAGTAATTAGGCAAATGTCAGGGTCGATCATTTCGGCTAATTTATCCATTTCATCTGTCTGATTTATACCCGCCTCAATTACTGCATAATCATGCTTCTCAGATGATATCTTGGATAAAGTTAAGGGCACCCCTATGTGATTGTTTAGGTTTCCTTCCGTACAATAAGATTTTGATAAAAGAGTATTTAAAATCTCTTTGGTTGTTGTTTTTCCACAACTTCCGGTTACTCCAATCACCTTACCAGTAAAGGATTTTCGATGATTCCTCGCAATTTCTTGAAACGCAAGCAGAGGATTCTTAACAATTAATTGTGGGCAGTCGGCACTGGTTACCTGGTGATCCACAATACCTCCAATCGCCCCTGAAGAAATTGCCTGCGTTAAAAAATCATGACCATCTCTTTCGGCCTTCAAGGCTACAAATAAAGAGTTCTTACACGGTTTCCTAGAATCTATCGAAAAACCATTACAACAAAATTCAGGCAGACTTGTCCACTCACCACCAGTCCAGTTGCTTAAATTCGATGGATCAAAATCAGGCATGAATTATCCGTAAAGTTTTGCGACCAACAAATCGGCAGCGACTGCACGATCATCGAATGGTATAGCTGTATACTGAATTTCCTGATAAGTTTCGTGTCCTTTGCCTGCAATTAAAACACAGTCATCTTCGTCTGCTGCTTCCAATGCCAAGTCAATTGCCCGCCTGCGATCTTCCACAAAATAAACTTCAGAACCCTTGCAAACCCCTTTTTTCATATCAGCAAAAATTGAATCAATGCTTTCAGTTCTGGGATTATCAGAAGTCGCCCATATCTGATCTGCTGCGGCACAGGCTACCCTGGTCATTTCTAACCGCTTCCCTTTATCCCTATCTCCACCACATCCAAATACCACCCTTACTTTACCTTTGGTACATTCTTTAAGCATTTCGAGTGCATTGAGCAAAGCATCCGGTGTATGGGCATAATCAACCACCACTCGGTAGGGCTGGCCTTTGTCAATGGTTTCCATCCTACCACTTACTCCCTGAAATTTTTTCAGCTTTTGAACAGCTTTGGAAACATCCTCTCGCATGGCATGAATAATCGCAAATGCGGCAAGAACATTGGAAACATTGTACCTTCCGATCAATGGACTTACAACTACTGTGCTTCCTGACGGACTCTCCAAAACAAATTTTGACCCTTCAGAATCCAAAGTGAGACTTTTTGCACGGAATTGGCAATTTTCATTAAAACCAAAAGTCAAGATCTGTACTTGAGGCGGCAGTTCCTGCATTAACCTCTGCCCATACGGACAATCACCATTAATGACTGCTACTTTTGGTAATGGCCCATTAGTTCCATTAAACAGCTTCCTTTTTTCCCTGTAGTACTCCTCCATACTCCCATGATAATCCAAATGATCACGGGTTAGGTTCATGAAGGCTGCGATTTCCAGGTTAATTCCATTCACGCGATGCTGATGAATGCCGTGTGAACTGACTTCCATCACCGCACTTCTGCACCCAGCTGCGAGCATACTCTTTAACATTGGATAGATATCTGATGCCTCAGGTGTTGTTTTAAAAGAAGGCACATCCCGATCGCCCAAGTTGTACTGAACTGTCCCAATTAGTCCCACGGGCCTACCCTGCTCCTCAAGTAAATGCCTAGTCAGAGAGCTGACTGTTGTTTTGCCGTTGGTACCCGTAATGCCAATTAAGGACATCGCCTCATCGGGAGAATTATAAAAATGTTTTGAAAAGCGGGCTAATGCTTTGCGAGCATTATCCACTTTAATTTTAGTTACACCAGTTGGCACATCTATATTTGATGACTCGGAAACAACCACCTTCGCCCCCCGATCTAATGCTTCCTGTAAATATAATTCTCCATTTGTACGATTTCCTGGAATTGCAAAAAATGCTGATCCAGGAACCACGCGTCTACTATCTGAGCTAACAGATTGGATCGTTTGATTAGCTCGTCCATTGTTGGAAAGAGGTTCTATCCCTTTAACCTCATTCAACAGGCGGGGTGAAGTCACCCTAGACTTGATTTGTTCTACGCTACTCATTTCCTGAATGTTATCTTTCATAACTTCTTTAATTTCATCCATCATTTGGTGACATAACTCAATTCCTTTGGATTTGGTTTAATTCCATAGTAACTGATTATACGACCCGCAATTTTACGAAAGGTTGGACCCGCTACACTTCCCCCGTATCCAAGTCTTCCTTTTTTCATCTTTGGCTCATCCACTACCACGGTGATGACCGCTACCGGGTTTTTGGCAGGGAAATAGCCTGAGAAAGATGCCACATGATGGTTGCTCGAATACTTACCATCAATAATTTTTTGAGTTGTGCCTGTTTTCCCAGCTACTTCAAATCCAGCAATCATTGCAGTTTTTGCGGTTCCTTCATGCCCGACAACACTCACGAGCATTTCATTTAGTTGGCTTGCTGCATCTTCATCAATTACACGACGAATCGGTCTGGGGTTAAAAGGAACCACCGTTTTTCCTGTTTGATCATAGACCCTGCGCAAAAGAGTTGGTTTCATCATTATCCCATCATTTGCAATTACACTCATGGAACAATGCACTTGCATCGGGGTGACTGAGACTGCATGCCCCATGGGGAGCCTTGTTATGGTTAGCCCATCCCAATTGTTCGGATTGTGCAAAACCCCAGAACGCTCTCCTACCAGACCAACATTTGTTTTTTGCCCAAAACCAAATGCCTGAGAATAATTGTAAAGTCTTTCAGCTCCTAATTTGAGTCCTATTTGAGCCGCTCCCCGGTTGCTTGATTTTTGAACAACTTGGTGCAGTGTTATTTTACCGAGTGGATGGTGATCACTGGGTAACCTCAAGGTTTTTTTTCCAGCCTGATAGTCTGAGATTGAACAATCCACTATATCTTCTGGCCGGATAATTCCTTCATTTAACGCACCTCCAACCGGTATTATTTTGAAGGTAGATCCAGGTTCATATAAGTCAGTCAGAGTACGGTTTCGTAAATTTCCCAACGGTGCTTCGTTGTAGAGATTTGGGTCAAAGGTAGGCCCATTTGCCATAGCTAAAATTTCTCCTGTAACCGGATTGCTCACAATTACCGATACCCCAAGAGGGGCATACTCATCCACAAGATGACTGATTTCCTGTTCGACTGCATCTTGAATAACTCGATCAATTGATAGCTCAACATTTAAACCATCAGCCGATGAAAACTCGACCGTCCTAAATTGTGGCATTTCCTTTCTTCTGCCGTCTTTTTCACTCTCCCGCCAACCATCCTGGCCCTTTAGATAATAATTCGCCATAAGTTCGATACCCATGCAGGGATTTCCCTCTTTGTTTACATAACCTAAGACATGTGCAGCTAAATTATTATTTGGATAGAATCTTGAATGGTTGTAGTTCCCGTAAACTCCTTCAATTTTTAATTTTTTAATTTGCCTGTAAGTATTATCATCCACCCCTTCTTTCAATTTCACCCACCTTACTGGAACAAGTTTTTCGCCATCTTTGGAGGTAGTTCCAAATTTCCTGGTAACCGATTCTAAAACAAACTTTAGGTCTAGATCTAGCAACTCTGATAAATCCTTAAGTTTACCCATATCTTTTTGAGTATATGCGTGAGGATCTACACCCACATTTACAACGGATCTAGTTGTAGCCAGCAAGCTCCCCTTTCTATCCACAATATCCCCTCTCCTCGCCCTCTCTTGAATGAAATTTTTTCGGGCATTCGCAGCAAGTTCACTGTATTTATCTGATTGCCAAACCTGCAAGTGCAGGAGACGCCCACCCAGCGTACAAAAGGTTATAAGAATAGCAATGAAAGTGAGATAAAAGCGAAAGGAAGAAACAAAAACATTTTTCATCCTAATGTAGGGGTAAATAGCTCCCCCTGCTGAAATCCTTGTTTTGTGCTATACCTGCATGAAAGTATTCTCCCATCTCCCGACTAGAAACATGCACTGTACGGCCAGCAGACGGAACGCTCAAACGACCTGACACTAATTGAGCAATCATCGACGGCCTGAGCATTCTGGACTTTTTTCCCCTTAATTCACGTAATTCCCGGGCAACCATCTCACGCTGGTCTTCTAAATTGACACAATTTTTAGCGGTTGCGGATATCTCCATTCGTAACCAAACGATGGAGATAGCTCCGCCCCCGAACAAGGATACTGCAAGTATAAGAAACATCCACCACACCCGATTCATCAGTCTTACAGTTCTGGTTGTTTAATTTTAGTCAAATAGCGCAATCGGGCTGACCGGCTTCGCGGATTTGCCTGAATCTCTTCCTTGGTTGGAAAGATTGCTTTGGACCCATTTAATTTGGCAAATACGCTACGCTCCTGTTGCGGTCTAGCATCATGCCTAGTCTCCGGCCTTCCGGCCATTTTCCTCATATATCTCTTTACTATCCTGTCCTCCAAGGAATGAAAGGATATGACCGCAAGAACCCCACCCTCTTTTAATGCCCTAAACGATTTGGGTAAAGCTACTGCGAGAGATTCTAGTTCGCCATTGATGGCAATTCTTATACCCTGAAAAGTCTTGGTGGCTGGATGAATTCGTTGCCTGAAGTTTCTCCCTCCAACCGCATCGCTTACCACTTCAGCCGCACTCATCGTTCGGGTCAGTTTGCCCGTTCCTCTGTGCTTGATAATTGCATCAACCACTCTCCTCCATCGCCTTTCCTCCCCATACTCCCGAACTGCACGAACTAAACTCTCATACGATGCAGACTCCAGAAAATCGGCAGCGCTTTGACCCACCCTCGGGTCCAATCTCATATCAATAGGTGCGTCCAACCGAAAGGAAAAACCTTTTTCCGGTTCCATTAATTGAAAAGAGGAAATTCCCAAATCCATCAAAATCCCATCCAATTCGCCAGGGGAAGATATTTTATCTAAATTTTTAAAGGAAGAATCAAAAAAATTAAATCTATCTGGATATTGAGCACTTAATTCCCTTGATCTTTCAAAAGCATCAGGATCGCAATCCATCGCCAATAAACTGCTCTTTCCCGAAGACTCCAGAATTGCCTTACTGTGACCACCCCCACCAAAAGTTAAATCCGCAAATAGCCCCCCCTGCTCAGGCTTTAGGCAAGCCATACATTCATCAAGCAGAACAGGGATATGCCTCACCGCTGATGGAGCACAGACAAATTCAACCGCACCACAATACATCCCACTCTCCCCCAAGAGCAACGTTAGTACAAAATGAAGCGCGAGAGAGGAGGGGGCGCCTGGAATCAAATCCCCTTCTTAGGACGACCACCCTAAAAGTCGCCCAAAACTTGTAACCAAGCTTCATAACCCCAACTCCCTCATCGCATCAAAAATATTCCGCTCGTCTTCAGCAGGCCGTTTTCCGTAGCGGCTAACTGACCAGATTGCAAAAGCGGAAAAGTTTCCCACCAAAACTGCCTTTTCTGAAATTCCCGCATGTTCCAACAATTTGTCATTCAGATTAATTCGCCCCTGCTTGTCGCAACCAAAAGAATGTGCCTTGGAAAACAATTCCATTAAAAGTGCCTGGGCTCTCACATCGCTCAAGCTTGCCTCCGCAACTTTTTCTTCCAGTCGATTGACCATTTTGGGCGGATAAACGGTTATATACCCCCCCGGGTTGGGAAGGGCTAGATAAGTGTTCTCCCCTCCCTGGATTCTCCATTTGGAAGGTATAGTGACCCTTCCCTTGCTGTCCAAAGCATGGGTAAACTCTCCTACAAAGAAAGTTGTTGTGTTTATTTCCATTTGTTTTGAATAACCATGCTTTATCTACCACTCTTTACCATTATTTGCCACTTTGACCCACCACGGTCAAGTTTTTTTCAAAAAAAAACAATAATTCTGCTAAAATCCTCATTCGGGAATTGATCGACCGAGATGGATTGGCACCCTTTGGGGTATGAGTAAAAAGATTCGTGCAGATGAACTTATGGTTACCTTAAAACTCGTAGAGAGTAGAACCAAGGCACAAGCATGTATTTTAGCTGGTCAGGTAAGGTGGAAAGACGAAAAAATTCAAAAATCCAGCCAACTCATTCCTTTAAACGCAGAACTCTGGTTGGAAAGTCAAATGCCCTATGTTGGAAGAGGTGGTTTAAAGATGGAAAATTTTTTAAGGGAGTCAGAATGGACAGTTAAAGGACTTAATTTCCTGGATCTTGGTGCATCCACCGGAGGTTTCACTGACTGTCTCTTACAAAAAGGAGCCAATTCCGCTACTTGTGTTGATGTAGGCAGAGGTCAGTTACACTACAAACTAAGAATCGATGACCGGGTAACAAACCTCGAGAAAATGAATCTGAAATCCCTCCAAAAGGATGACCTACCCTACCCCGAGTACCCTTTAATTGTAATGGATTTATCTTTCATCTCTTTACGCAAAGTCTTGGGGCAGGCTTGGCAATTTCTTGAGAATGAAGGGCACCTTGCCACCCTGGTAAAACCACAATTTGAATGCAAAAAAGTGGAAGCTGACCTGGCTCGAGGGGTAATAAAAGATCCTATCATTCACCAAAGAGTAATTGAGGAAGTCAAAGGGTTTGCCTCCCAGGAACTTCCCGGTTCATTGCTCGTGCATGAAACTGTAGCCAAACCGCAGGGAACTGATGGGAATACAGAATTCTTTCTGGGTTGGAGGAAATTGGCTTTGTGAAAATTATCTGAATAGCAAATGCCCTGCTATTCTTCGGCAAAGGTTAAGGCAAGCAACTCCTCAATCGTTTGATCTCGGGATAGCATACCCCTCGATCGCTCGAGGTTGGCATGTAGGGAATTTTTTTGCTCTTTCTCAAATTGTTTCCCGCGGATTGAATATACCTTATTAAGTACAGCAAAAATTGCTTGATCTTCATTCCTCTCCAACTCTATCCATTTGCCGTCCACCTCTAAAGTCTCTGCAACTTCAAGAACTTCAAATATTGCAGTCCTCTCTTCATTCAGTTGAGTGAGTTGATCCCTCAACTGTTTAAGTTCCTTTTCCAGAGATTCCGAACTGGACTTACGATCGTTGGACTTTTCTGTCCTACTGTTTTCTAATTCATCGATCTTGGTGCGTAAAGACCTTCGTTTGGAATCAAAAGATGCCCGGGCACTCATCTCGTTTTTCGCTTCAAACTGATATTTTCTTAAATTTGCATCAGTAGCTTTTCCTTTCGAAAGAAGCTTATCCTTAATTTTATCCACTTTTTGAGAGAATTGAGACCGCCTCTTGTCATTTGTGTATTCCCTGCACAAAGTTGAAAAAGGAATATCGGAATAACTGGATGGGTGCTCACCAATCTTGCGATCAAGCAAAAAAACAACATGACCATTTCTTGATTTCCGGACTGACCGGGTAAAGAACTTAGATTCATTCAATGAATCAACCTCCTCAAGTGCCTCTTTGTTGGACTTTTTTTCACTGGCACGCTTTTCCAACCCAAGGACCATCGCCTGGATGTTCATATCTTTATTGGAAAAAGAAATCTTTCTTTGCTCAGCTCCTGACTCAGTGAGCAACTCGTTGAGTTCATTGGAATTGCGCAAAGAAGTAAAATCTGGGTAATTGCCCCTCAAACGGTCGGACAGACTATTTAATTGATCGAGAAAATCGAGCGCTGCATTTTGAGCTAAGCGATCCGCTTCCCGCTTGGCATCAACAAGATCCTGTTTGGTCACCAATTCCTTCACTTGGTCAGCAACATCCTCGAATGTGACCTCTGGTATAAAAGTCTCATTATTTTCTTCCTTTGAATCGGGCAAGAAGTCCAAACGATTCCTTTCAAAGTATGAACGCAACCTCACCTCGTCGGGAGCAGAAGGTTGATTTATAAACTTTTCACTGCTAAAGACCAGAGCGGTGGAAAAGGTTCTAGGAGCTTCCATAAATGCCTCTAAATCCTTGTTTCCTTCATAGAAATCAGCGAGGCTGGCACTTAACTGATCATTAAACGAGAAGGTTTCAGCCCTTGTAGAAAAGGCAGGGAGCGATTTGGGCAGGGATTGTAATTTAAGTGCCAAGTGAATGAGGGCGTTTTTCTTAACCGATGCTTCTAAGCCAATGTTGTTTGTATTAATTGCATTAGTTAAATTCCTGGCACTTTGCTCTGGGTCACTTCCTATTGGAACAGAAAATACGCTACGATTCTCATCCTCCACAGGCTCTCCAAACAGAAATTCAATTTTCCTCGCACCAAGGGAAAATAGGACAGAGTCACCCGCCTTGGGAATGCTATTGATCTTCATATCACCCCAAGCAACCCGAGCATTCGGATCGTTATCCATAGAAATCACTGCCACCTCGCCATCCCAAGCAAATGCATTTTGATGACTCAATATATCCACCTCATTAGGAAGGGCGTATCCACGATGCGAATAGATTTCATCGACTTGGAAATCACGAAATGAAGCGTACAGAAGAGTTTCAAGTTCATTTGCAGACATTCCAAACCGGCTCCCAACTGATAGCAGAGCAGCAGTTCGATTGTCTTCCGACTCAAGGGCTGGATTAATGTTGGCAAGAAATTGGATAAACTGGGAATTGATACTCGGATGATTTACATCAGCCGGCAAAAAAGACCACGCATTTGCCTGCCCTTCCAAAGTAATTCTGGACTTAATTGACTGTTCTAAAAAGTCTGGGTCGTACGCTCCTGCACGAGCAATTTCACGAACTTTAAAATCTCGTGAAAAATTTGGCCAGGCCTGCATGTATTGAAACATTCTCTGCAAGGCATCCCGATCAACTTCTTCGGGGTTTGCACGCAAGGCTGCCTGGATCTGTTGCTGTAATCCCTGGATGTAGGAATCGTCTGCTTCCCCAACTACATCCTGCCCCGGACTGGTAATAAATCCCAGCGCCCCAACTGCACGGGTTGTAACATTTAAAAAACGTCTTTGGTCGGGATTGTTCCAATCGTAGCCATAGAATTCTTTCTTTTCTCTTCCTCCATCGGACATCAGGTCAAAAACCGAAGAGCCTTGCGAGAGGTAAAGAACGAAGGAAACAATAACCAATAAAAGAAGTGCAATAAATACAATCTTTCCTTTTCTGGAAATGAAGTGCTGGAGTGCGGTTATCATAGATGGATCAATTTACAATAAAAACTTTCCATGATGAAGACAGCTTCTGGAACGTCAAATCTTTGCAAGGGGGCACATTTCTTACTTTTGGGCAACGAGCAGGGGACGGTCAGAAAATATTAACGAACTCATCCAGCTTTGCCTCTTTGATCCGTCCTCGCGAACAAATGGTCTCATAACCACCATTTTTTCAAGCACCAGTGCATTGTCATGTTTTAAGGACCAACGCATAAAATATTTAAAGTTTTCCGCTGGAATACTGGCTCCATTCTTGACCGCGACCTTGGGTAACTTAATTGTCAGCGTTATTCGATCGCCCACCCGGTTCCATTCGCCCGCACTTGCCTCAAGAATGCCAGCACCGGTGACTACTGCCCCACCATTATCACCAAATATAATTTCAATTGGATGAGCAGATTTTCGAGACTTTCCTACATTTCGAAGTAGAAGAAGGTTAGATCCATCATCATTGGTTAATCCCTCTTTCGATTGAAAAGCATGACTGATCCCTCTTTTGATTAAATAAAACTCCGACGGTTCTTTGTTGTCATCAAAACGAATCATTCGTTCTCCGTCACCTATCTCCCAAGTCCCAGTGCGATGAACCGTTTTGATCGACGGGTGAGTGAAGTACAAATCTGCCTTCATTTTATCAGGACTTTGTGAAAGGGTAAGCTCGACCCTGTATTCTTCCTGCCCCGCTATCAGGTTTCCTTCAAAAACCTCATGAACCCAGTCCTTTACTTCGCCAACATATTTACCGCTTGGATCTTGGGAGCAAGATACCAACAAACACATCAAAAGACTTACTGCGATTGAAAAGAGCAACCTGAGACCAGCTTGGTTCATGTAACCTAGTGTCTAAAAAAGTTGCAACAAACTCAATCCTTTCCGTGAAAAGATTAAAGGTCTGGTATACGCTGAATTGTTTTATGATAGATGAAGCTGGCCAAAAGAAAGCCCAAGCCAATGTAAATAGAAAGGGTTGGTCTATCTTCCTGAGTTTGCCTAAAGAAAATCTCCGTTTTCGTTATTGCTCCGCCACTTCTTCGAACACGCATTTCCGGAAAAAGGAGGGGAATATCATCTGACCTTCGACCGGGGACAAATACCTCACCTTCATGCACTCGCTTGATCAGGCTCAAATAATTCCCCTCTCGGTTGTAGCTCAGATAGTCAGACCAAGCGTAGTAATCATCATCACTGGTCGATCCTTTACCAATAAATTGCCAAAGTTTTTTTCCAGACTCCTCATCATTTACATGCTTGAATTTACGAAAATTCAATCGGAACATACCATCTACACGTTCCCACTCACCGGCAACATCCTGCCCCCCATCGCCATCTGAATCATAAGATGCTGGCAAAATACCCCAAGCCTTGCCCGACAAAAATCCAAAGCCTAATTGATATTTATCCGATACCCCGTCCATCGAATACTCCACCCATGGGGAAGGATTTAAAAACAAATAAATCTTGGAAAAAAGGAAGGTCAACACACACAGCGATCCGATCAGGCAGGTAATATTTCTACGAAAGCTTGCCTTTGAAATCTTTTGCTTTCTCTCCCACTCCACTTCGCGCCTCCTTCGAATTTCTTCATGATTCAGCATAGATGCATTGTTCGAATGATCCGGTTTTATTCCAAATTTTGATAGATCAGGAATATCCGGCAGGGCTTCCATGGATTGCACAATTGTGGAAAAGCTATGGCTTTGTGCTCTTACCGCCCAGGTTTCCCAGTCGGCCCGTTGAAAGGAAAGGCTTTTATTTTTTTCCAATACATATTGAACAAGGGCGCCCAAAGCATAAAGATCGCTTTTCTCTTCAGGAATTCCCCCTGCTGCATTTCCACTTGGTAGAAATTTCTGGCTCTCTTTAAGAGAATCCTGAAATTGTAAACTTTGTGAGATGAAGGTATCTCCTTCCTTGGGCGCTTCATTTAAGGACCTGAAAGATGCGATCTTGGATAAGGCAAATTCAGTAATCCAAGCTTCAACTGTGCTGTCATCCTTGAAACTGATTAAAATATTGCTCGGTTTAAGATTTCCATGGATAACCCCAGAGCTATGAGCCAGGTTTAACCCACAATGCAAATCGATCATCATGGCTTTAAGCTCATCTGACCCTATAGAATCGGGGTAAAACTCCATCCAGTCGTACAATGATCTCAGGTTAATTTCCTTGGCTTCATCCTCATCCAAACTTCCAGGAAGCTCTCTGGTTGAGCCTTCGAACCAGTTATATGCCATCCAATGCTTCCACTTCATTATTCCACTCGAAACCATAGGCCAAATTCCCCGTCCTTCCAATTGCTGGATTGCCCTGCACTCCTGTGTGAAATAATCCGAAAACCCCTCTTTTTCTGAAAGATCCCGGTGGAATAACTTTAGATATCGAACGATGCCTTTTTCATCTCCTAGGACAGCCTGGCCTCTGTAACTCTGCCCGCATGAACCTTCCTTGATCCAGCTTTCCACTTGGTAATGGCCAATTCTTGTTCCTGAAGATAGCATTATGGCGGTATTATCTCATCGAGCTTAGCCCCACTTAAGTTTGTTCCGGAGGACTCGGAAGTGCGAATGTCCGATCGTTTCCATGAGGGGGAAATTTTTAGGGGAAACAAAAATTTCTAATGGAAAGTTGGGCGGGGAAAGAAAAGCCTCTCTTCCATCCGCCGAAACAAGGGGACAGACCGAATTATTCTCGCACTCAATGCGCAAACTTATACCCGAAGGAAACACCAATGGCCTGCTCGTAAGACTGTGAGCCGATATGGGAGTCATTAAAATTACCTCGGCTTCCGGGTGTGCAATGGGCCCGCCTGCTGCTAAATTATAAGCGGTCGATCCAGTTGGAGTGGAAAAGACAATCCCATCTGATGCATAATCCGCAACCCTCTCCTCCCCGCAAAAAACCGAAAAGCGACCCAGGCGTCCGGTTGTGGCACTTTTTACCACTACATCATTAAGTGCCAGTTTTGCTATGCCTGCATTTTCTCTGTAGCCAATTAAGCTTCTTTTCCTTACCTGGAATTCCCCCCTAATTATGGGGGGTAAGGAACTGGCCAATGTGTTGGGGGATAATGTCGCCAGGAAACCTAGCTTACCCAAACCAATCCCAGCAACTGGTACTTCATGCGCAATAGCCTCATCCAATAAATTTAGGAGAGTCCCATCCCCCCCAATGGAGAAACATGCATCCATACCTTTAAGAAAATCTCGAGGGCATGGAAAATCCTCTGTTAGATAAACTTCCACATTATTTGCCCGGCAAATCTCCTCCAGTACTTTAGCAACCTGGCGAGTGCCTGATTTTGTCAGGTTCGAAACAATGGCTACTTTGGTAAGGGCATTCATTCAAGTAATTTCAAACCATAAGGTAATTCGATCGGTGGAATCGGTCAAGTGCCCGCAACCCAAGGTAAATCGTCCGAATGCATTGAATTGGTGGAGTTAAATTCAACGCGGGATCCCTCCGGGAAATTTTTCCGGAACCATTTTCTTTGTTTAGAAACCAACTGACGGGTGGATTTTGCGATCGAAAACATTAAATCTTTTCGGCTTCCTCCTTTTTGCAGGAATTCAATCACCTCCTTGTACCCAACCGATTTAGCAAGACTGGGATGTCTTTCGATACCCGCGCGGATTGCTCTTTCAGTTTCTTCAATCATTCCTCTGCTTAACATTTGCTGCGTTCTAAGATTGATTCGCTCCATCAATTCATCGTCACCCCGGTTCAACCAAAGCATCTTTTTGGGGAAGGTGCCATACGGTGCGGGCACTTTATCAAAATCGTTCCTTAAATCATTCAATGAACGCCCAGACTGCAAACATCTCTCCAAGGCCCGAGTTACCCGAAGGGGATTTTTAAGATCGAGATTACCTAAGCCCTTAGGGTTAAGTTTGTTAAGCTCTTGGATGGCCACAGGCAACCCGTCTTGCTCAAAGATTGAATTTACCTGTTTTCGGATTTCTTTCGAGACGACGACTAAATCAACAACCGGGCGTAAAAATCCATCGAGAAAAAAACCGCTCCCGCCAACCACTAATACCTTTTTTCCCCTTGAAATAATATCATGGACAACCCTGTTTGCGTAGGCGTGGAATTGCCCGACATCAAAAACCTCGGAGATATCTGCCAAATCTAACCCATAATGTGCCACTCTTTGTTGCTCCAAGGCATCCGGCTTGGCAGAACCAATATCCAAACCACGATACATTGAAACCGTGTCGCAGGATATAATTTCAGCATTATTGCGTTCTGCCCAACGCAACGAAAGTTCGGTTTTACCCGATGCGGTTACACCCCCTAAAATCCACAGTCCCTGAACTTCGTTTGACACGCAAAACAAAGTTTCCCGGCAAATATTTAAGCAGCAGTCAAGCCACCCAATAATGCCTTGGTTTTTTCCTTTATCGTGCCAAGCATATGTTCGCGATCATCTAAATTTTGAGCAATGCAATTGACCAACGCACTTCCCACCACCACTCCATCCGCCATCCTTGCCACTTCCGAAACCTGTTGGGCAGAGGAAATACCAAAACCCACGACCAAAGGTAGATTTGTTTTCGCCCGAATTTCTGCAACCTTCTCCTCGATATCGGAGGCCAGATCGTTCCTCTCCCCGGTCACTCCCTCCCTGGATACATAGTAGAGAAAACCAGAGGCACGGGCGGTAATTTTAGGGATTCTTTCTATGGGCGTGGTGGGGGCGATAATAAAAATGTTTGCTAATTTGAATTCCCTGCAAGCATCGATCAGTTCGGTCGCCTCTTCAGGGGGAAGATCAAGGGTAAGCAATCCATCCACCCCAGCATCTTTGGATTTTTTGGCATACACTTCCACACCCTGCGAAAAAATAAGGTTATAGTAGGTGTAAAACACAATGGGTATCTCCGAAAACTTCCGGATTTCCCGGACTAATCGAAATACATCCTCCTGAGTGCATCCAGATTCCAATGCACGCTGTGCAGCCAGTTGATTCGTCAACCCGTCGGCCAAAGGGTCTGAGAAAGGAACTCCTAACTCCAGAATATCGATACCCTGCTCGATTAAAGTTTTGCACACCTCTAGGGATTGATTGAAATCGGGATCACAGGCACAGACATAAGCAACAAACGCTGCCCGATTATCAGCCTTGCAATCAGAGAAAAGTTTCGCGATTCGGTCAGAATTCATCATATAGAAAAGAGCAGTGAATAATTTCTCATCCAACCATTGCTGGCAACGGTAAACAAACTCCAAATTCTTCGTGATTTTTTTATATCGATTGGCTTTCCCGTTTGTCGCACTGATATCTTCCCCCTATTTCCTCTACCGCATGCTCAGGCGGGGGGGGTATGGGTTTAAGCTTTATTACCGCATTGGTCTTTTCCCGATTATCCCAAAGAAAACCGACAATAAACGTATCTGGATTCAGGCAGTTAGCGTGGGGGAACTATCTTCCTTGGCCAAAATCCTGGACACTTTACTCCAAGACCCAAACATTGAGATCGTTTTAACGGGAACAACCAGCACAGGCTTGCGGATGGCTTCCGACAAATATAAAGGCAGGGTGCTTGTACATGGGCCCTTCCCTCTGGACTGGTTTTGGTTTAGCCGTTTGGCATGGTCACGCGTGCGACCAGACCTGATCATAACGGTGGATAGCGAGCTCTGGCCCGAGCACTTTTATCAGGCAAGTTTGCGTGGTGTTCCAGCTCTTATTATTAATGCCCGCCTTTCAGATAATACATTTGCCAGACTCTGCAGGTCTTCTTTAGCCCGCAAACTATTATTGCCAAAAGGTTTGGAGATCTTAACCACATCGGAAAGACAGTGTGCCAGGTGGTCAGAAGTGGGAGTGCCAGATGATCGGTTGCAAGTGGTGGGAAACCTTAAGGTGGATGCCGTAACATCCTCATCCGAAAATCGGGTTTCTCCAACCCAACTGAAATTGGCATTTGGGTTTAAGGAAAGTTCCTTAGTCATTGCCGGCATTTCAACCTGGCCAGGCGAAGAAGAACTCTTGGTCGAAACCATTGGACAATTAAGGGATGAGCAAATTGATGCCCGGCTCTTGCTCATTCCCCGTCACGCAGAAAGAAGGAAGCAGGTAGCGACCATGCTTCAAAATAAAAATATCTGTCACCATCTTCGGACAGTTTCCCGGGATGCTCCGGATGGCACTTTGGTCTACCTTGCCGATACCACTGGAGAACTAGGCACCTTAATTCAATGTGCCGACCTCGCTTTGGGTGGCAAAACACTACCCCCCAACCGGGGAGGACAAAATCCAATCGAGCCTATTGCTCTTGGCATTCCTTTGGTCTTGGGACCAAATTTTCAGAACTTTCATCAGACATGCGGGGATTTGCAGGTTCATGAAGCGGTTCGGACTGCCGAATCTGCCATGGAAGCCAAATCTATTTTGTTAGAGCTTGCCCGGAGTTCGGAAGAGAGAGAAAAGCTTCGCCTGAGTGCCCTCGCCTGGATGAATGCTCAGGGCTCTCCTTCTGTCAGAACACTGGAGAAAATTTACACTCTTTTATCCATCTCCCCATAAAAGGCTCAATTATTTAGCTCGTTTACTTGCATCTTCACCCCAAAAATGATACTGAGACTCAGTCTCAATTAGTATTTGATCCCTTTCTATGAAACCGAAAAACAAAACCCATCTGCTAGGTAAAATATTTCTTCATACACTTTTTCCGTTTGCTCTTTTCTCTTGCTCGAACCTCAACCAGGAGCCCACTTCCGGGGAAGAAAATACAATTCAAGGACTTTCTTTGCAAAAAGTGGTTATTGCCCTCAAGGCGAATAAAAACCCCGAAGAAATGCTGGCAGAAAAAGAAGCTGTCGAGCAGTATCTGTCCAAAAAATTAAACCGGACGGTGGAGGTTCTTATTCCAACCGACTCATCCGTGGTAGTGGAATCATTCCGCAATGGAACTTTGGATCTGGGATACCTAAGTTCCACAGATGCAGCCCGCAACCTTGATCAGGAAACCGCTTCCATCCTGCTCATTCATTTAAAAAATGGTCTACCAAACTACCAAAGTATCTGGCTGACCCTTAAGGAAAAAGGCTACAAATCAATTGACGAATTAAAAGGCCAACCGGTGGCGTTTGCCAGCCGATCAAGCACTTCAGGGTTTTTGATACCGGTTTGGGATCTGGCAAACCGTGGACATGTGGGACCGGATCGCTCGCTGACCGATTTCTTTTCCCTCACTATTTATGGAACTGGCTATGTTTCAGCGGTGGAAAAAGTTCTCAGCGGAGAGGTGGAGGCCGCGGCGGTGAGCGATTATGTTTTTACAGGTGATAACAAATATTTAAGTGATGCACAAAAAGCCCGCTTACGAATTGTCCAACTGCAAGGTCCAGTCCCTTCACATACCATCTGTGCCAGGGCATCGTTATCCCCAGAGGACTGTCTCATTCTTCAAAATACACTTCTTGCGATGAATGAGGACAACCCAGCCCTCCGGGACAAAGTCTTCAATGGGGAGCTTAGCGTGGTTGATCAAGACGAGCATTTAAGGGTCACGAGGGAGGCAATCCAGGTCCAAAAATCAATCAAGCAATAGTTTGCCCAAAGAAATTTTCTGTTCATCCAAGCAAGACTGATGAGCCATTCCTTACTTCATCTCAAGAGACTCGGGCTTTATCTGTCGGACAGATGGCTCTTTCGCGATCTCAATCTAACCATTCCCCGGGCATCCTTTGTGGCGATTACCGGTCCATCCGGAGTGGGGAAAACCTCATTATTACGCTTACTTGCGAAGGACCTCGCCCCAACTGAAGGAACGATAGATGCCTCCCTTTTATCGGGGCAGATGAACACTTCCACAATCTTTCAGGATCTGCAATTAGCCAATGGGGCCAGTACGATCACCAACGCTCTAAGCGGTTGCCTTGGAAGGCATTCTGCTCTTCGTACCTTTTTTGGGTTCCCTCAAAAGGAAATCGATAAATCCACCGAATGGCTGGCTAGGTTCGGTCTGCAAACCCATTCTCGTCAGTGGGCATCCACCCTCTCCCGCGGAGAGCGTCAACGCTTAGCAATTTGCAGAACCCTACTGTCCTCCCCCACCCTTTTGCTCGCGGATGAACCGGTTGCCAGCCTGGATGCCGATTGGGCGAATCGCACCTTACATATTCTTAAAGATACCCAGAGATCAGTGAATGGCAGCGTGATTTGCACCTTGCACGATGAGGATCAGGTTCAAAAATTTGCGGATTTTGCCCTTCGCTTAGATCCCGAAAATGCCCTTAATTGGTCTTGGGAAAAAATTTCCGATTTCGAAGAATGAACAAAGAATCTCTACCTTGGCATAGCCGGTTTGATTTGCTTGGGATAACCTTTTTGATCTTCCTGGCCGCTTCCCTAAGTGCCATTCCTTCCATTGATGGATCGGGCCGTGACCTCGACTACCTGGGTAACCTTTCCCAATTCGCTGCTCAATTTTTCCCTCCTGACTGGTCAATTCTTGACCGCACCCTTACGGGCCTTCTTGAAACCGTGCAGATTGCAATGGTTTCCACCTTACTTGCCATCCTTCTATCATTTATTATCTCACTGGGAGCTGCCCGAAATGTTGCCCCCCGTTGGATCCTTTGGCCAACCCGTATGTTGCTTAATGTCATTCGCACCATACCTAGTTTGCTATGGGCCTTGCTCGCGGTTGTGATCGTAGGGTCCAATTCCTTAGCTGGGGTGATTGCGCTTACCCTTTACAGCGTTGGCTATCTGGCCAAATTCTTTAGTGAAACTTTTGAATCGGCTGACCTAAGTTCCCAAAAAGCACTGAGTTCTTTGGGAGCCAGTCCACTGCAGGCATTTCAATACGGGCTCTGGCCCAATGCCCGCCCCATTATCTGGAGCCATTGCCTGTGGATGCTTGAGTACAATGTACGTTCCGCAAGTATTATCGGATATGTTGGGGCCGGAGGGATTGGTCTGCACCTCAAGCTTTATGCCGAATCTGCAGACAGCTGGAATAAATTCTCCCTTGTTCTGTTATGCATCCTGGTAATCGTTACTCTGTTGGATTTTGCAGGAGAGAAGATACGGAAAACCATCCGAGACAAGCTCGAAGGAACTACCCAGTAATTTCCAGGCTTCTCTGTTGGCTCAATTAAGGTTTGAGTCTTTATAGTCGGCAATAAATTCGTCCATCACTTCTCCCACCGCCTTGAGAATGTAGGATTTATCCCTACCGGCATTGCCAAACATTCCGTACTCTCCCTGAGGTAATTGAACAACTGGCCCGACCACCTTTGGATCGTACCCATAGGCCTGGGACATTTTTTTTAAAGATACTTCGACACTGAAGTTTGTTCCCTTTGAATGTATAACCAAATCTATTTCCAAAAAGTGAGTCCTGTAGAGGGGCCGTGCTGGTTTGATTCCAGCCCCCCATAGCTTTTGCCTTGCAAACTCAACCACATCCTCCCGGGTTAAACCCGATCGGTTGTGGGGTATTTCCCCGACAAGGGGCTCTAATACCTTGTAGTCACCATGCACTTTTAATCCATCAAATTTTCGGGCCTTTACCTCCTCTACTCCAAGAAACAAGGATGCCATCGTAAGGGCGATAAGGATGAGCCGGGCAAACCTTGCCCCGGCTAGGGTAGTGTGATGAAACTTCCTCATCCGTTTACATTCTCCTTACTTATGGCATGGTTGGCATACTCTTTTTGTTGCTTCCATTTTTTGGTGAAACAACCCGATAAAAGAAACAAACAAACCAGGAAATATATAATTATTTGCATATATATACTAAATAACGGAAGCATGAAAAAATCAAATTTTCCTGGATGAAGTTTTGATGGTGCTGGGATTCAAAACTCTGAACGGGTCAAATAGGCTTTTTATTGCCAAGCCAAGTTTTGGTAAAGAATACAAACATCATTTAGTCCGTCGTTTGAGCTATTCCTTGATAAATAAGAGATGTTCATACTGGACAAGTAAATCTGCAAATTGACAATTTTGACAATTGATCCAACTAATAAGATAATGAAGGTTTTTTATCTATTCGCTCTGTTCTTAAGCCTTGGGGTTTCATCTGGGTTTGCCTTTGAAATATCTGGCCATGACTTACTGGCTCAATTGGAGGATTACTACATTGAAAAAGGCATGACTGACCAGCAGTTGTTGAATGCCGGGCGAGCATACGGATATATAAGTGCGATTTTTGACTCGCATCGTGAAAATTACCCTATCCCCGACGATGTTAAACCCACCCATATTGTGGCTACCGTGTTCAAATTTCTTTCAGATAATGCCAACCTGCGGTACAAGAAGGCGAATATTCTCGTGCATCAGGCAATCAG
>CALKMX010000056.1 GCA_938091675.1 uncultured Opitutales bacterium | reverse complement strand
CCGAAATCGTTTAGTTTAAAGTTTTTGGGGCCCTTAGCTCAGTTGGTCAGAGCATCCGACTCATAATCGGCGGGTCGTCGGTTCAAGTCCGACAGGGCCCACCATCAAAGCTACTTTGATTTTCCTTTGGCAATTTGTTTCGCCAAAGCAAAACGGGCAGCAGCCTCAAGCTTTTGGATCGCGGCCAAGTCCATATTGCTTTTCTTGCCTTCTGTTAAGGCATCTTGCGCCCGTTTAACCGCGTCATTGATAAAGGACTCATCTTGTGTGCTAATGACGAGGGCTTCATCGGTTAGAATGGATACTTTATTCGAATAAACTTCAACAAACCCAGAACTAACAGCCAAATATTCCTGCGAGCCATTTTTTTCTACTTTGAGATCACCAGCAACTAGTTTGTCTATAATTGGAATATGATTGGGTAAAACATCAATTTTTCCATTCGCGGTCGGAACGACCACATGATCGACTTCCTCGGAATATACCTTGGCATCGGGAGTTACGATTTCGAGAAGTAATGGCATGGTCTTGGGATACTGTAGCAATTAAGAGTTGCTTCCTCCAATCACTGAATCAATACCGCCTTTCATGTAAAAATCGTTTTCAGCAACTTCATCCAATTCTCCATCCAGAATCATTTTGAAACCACGAATTGTATCCTTTACAGATACATACTCTCCCGAAACCCCGGTAAAAACTTCAGCCACATGAAAAGGTTGTGAAAGGAATTTTTGAATCTTACGGGCCCGGAAAACCGTCTGCTTTTGCTCGGGGGATAATTCGTCCAATCCGAGGATGGCTATAATGTCTTGGAGGTCCTTGTAGGCTTGTAAAACTTCCTGTACACCCCGTGCCACTTTGAAGTGTTCTTCTCCTACAATATCTGGAGACAGAGCATTGGAAACTGAGGCAAGAGGGTCAACGGCTGGGTAGATACCAAGCTCAGCAATGGAACGCTCCAAAACAATGGTTGAGTCGAGGTGGGCAAAAGTATTGGCCGGAGCAGGGTCCGTTAAGTCATCTGCCGGTACATAAACCGCCTGGAAGGATGTGATGGAGCCTTTCTTGGTCGATGTGATTCTTTCCTGAAGAATACCCATTTCCTCCGAAAGTGTGGGTTGGTAGCCAACTGCAGAAGGAGAACGGCCTAAGAGTGCTGAAACTTCTGAGCCGGCTTGTGAAAAACGGAAAATATTATCAACGAAAAGCAAGACATCTTGCCCCATCTCGTCCCGGAAATATTCAGCCATGGTGAGGCCAGAAAGAGCCACACGCATACGGGCACCGGGAGGCTCATTCATTTGTCCGTAGACTAAAGCAACTTTGGATTTGGAGATATCATCCTGGTTGATGACGCCAGCTTCGGACATTTCCTGATAAAGATCGTTGCCTTCGCGTGAACGCTCACCCACTCCTGCAAAAACAGAATAACCACCATGTGCTTTGGCAATGTTGTTGATTAATTCCATAATTACCACGGTTTTGCCAACACCGGCTCCACCAAAAGCCCCCACCTTGCCTCCTTTAATGAAGGGACAGATCAAATCGATAACTTTTATGCCAGTCTCAAGGATATTTGCTTCGGTATCCTGGTCCACTAATGTGGGTGCCAGCCTGTGGATAGGACGGGTCTCAGAGTGTCCGCATTCTCCTTTATTATCTACGGTGTCCCCCGTGACATTGAAAATACGGCCAAGCACTTTTTCGCCAACAGGTACTGAGATCGGGCTAGCCGTGTTAAAAACTTCCATGCCCCTTACCAGACCTTCGGTTGAAGACATGGCAACTGCACGTACCCGATTTTGACCGAGGTGCTGTTGAGTCTCCAAAACAAGCTTGGCGTCGGAAGAATCGTGGAGCTTGTAGGTAATCTCCAAAGCGTCGTAAATTTTTGGCATTCCTTCGGCGGGGAATTCGGCGTCCACGACGGCTCCGATGACTTGTATAATTTTTCCTTTGGTTGTGTTCGAATTATCCTGTTCCATGATATGAAAGTAAAGGTTAGTTGGAAAGTGTGGCAGCTGAAATCTCAAGAATTTCCTGAGTGATAGCGGCTTGGCGAGCTCGGTTATATTGAAGGGTTAGGTCATTGAGAAGATTGCCCGCATTGTCGGTAGCGGTTTTCATTGCAACCATGCGTGCACTATGTTCAGAGGCTTGAGACTCCATGACCATTTGGTGAATTTGCTGTTTTAAATAGAGTGTTCCAAGTTCCGCCAAAACCTCATCGCGGTTTTCAATCAAAATTTCCCGTTTGTCTTTGGGCACTGTATGATCGTCTATACCAAAGCGTGAATGTAACTTTTGGCTCATTTCGTCTAGATCGTTTAGGGGGAACAAACGAACAAGCTCGGGTTCCTGACGGAGGGTATTTACAAATCCAGTATGCAAAACTTCGATGGTGTCAATCTGATCATCCCCGTAGGCACGGAGCAGAAATTCTATGATTGGCTTGATATCAGAATAGCGGGGTTTGTCAGGTAAGCTAAAGTCTGCGAGTAAATCTCTCCTCGTACGAGATAAGAACTGGGTCGCACGCTTTCCTACAGAAACAAACTTTGCGGAAGAATCCACATCAGAGAGCATCCTAAATAAATTGGAGTTAAGTGCCCCACAAAGTCCCTTGTCTGTACCAATGACAAGAATCCCACGGTGCCTCACAGGACGATCATTAAAGTATTTATGGGTAATTTCCTCAAATTCATCAGCCACGGATACAATCACATCAGCAAGAAGCATCGCATAAGGACGACCGCTCTTTGCTGCGTCCTGGGCTTTTTTCATTTTAGAGGTGGCAACCATTTGCATGGCACGAGTAATTTGCCGGGTACTTTTTACCCCTTTAATCCGTAATCGGATATCCCGCGTATTAGCCATAATTTAAATGTAAAAGAGGAAAGAAATTAAAGGATTAAGAGAAGGTTCTTTTCCAATCTTCCACCGCGATACGAAGTTTTTGCTCGGTATCCTCTTCAAGTTTACCAGTTGAATAAATCAACTCACAGGCAGACTTTCCCTGAGTTTCCATGTATTCACGGAGGCTTTGAGTTGCTCGGTTAACATCGCTTACGGCAATCGAATCAAAGAAATTATTCTGCATAGCCCACATGATGGCGGTTTGAACCTCTACCGAAATAGGATTGGAAGCAGTTTGCTTGAAAAGCTCAACAATCCGTGCACCTCTATCAAGGCTAGCTTTTGTGGCTGCGTCTAGGTCTGATTCGAACTGCGAAAATGCAGCTAATTCACGAAACTGGGCTAATTCCAATTTCACCTTACCTGCTACCTTCTTGTAAGCCTTGATTTGAGCTGCGGAACCGACACGGGATACCGATAAACCAACCGATACGGCAGGTCTAATGCCTTTGTTAAACAAATCAGTTTCAAGGAATATTTGTCCATCTGTAATCGATATGACATTGGTTGGAATGTAGCCTGAAACATCTCCCATTTGGGTCTCAATAATGGGTAGAGCGGTTAAAGAACCATTGCCACTTTCCGCATTCAGTCTGGCAGACCTCTCGAGCAGGCGAGAATGCAGATAAAAGACATCCCCGGGATAAGCCTCCCGGCCAGAAGGGCGTTTCAAAATTAAGGAGATCTGGCGGTAGGCAACCGCGTGTTTGGACAGATCATCGTAAACGATCAAGGCGTCCATTCCGTTTTCCATATACCATTCACCCATGGCACAGCCGGCGTATGGTGCCAGATACTGGTTGGCGGGATTGTCGGCAGCAGGAGCAGAAACAATGGTAACATATTCCATCGCTCCACTCTCTTCCAATACTTTGATAGTACGTGCAACATTTGCATTCTTTTGACCAACTGCCACATAAATACAGTACACAGCCCGGAAGTTCGGGTCCCCTGAAGCTTCGCCCTGTTTGTTAATCTTTGCCTGATTGATAATCGTATCAATAGCAATGGTGGTCTTGCCAGTAGATCGATCGCCAATGATTAATTCTCGCTGTCCCCTACCGATCGGAACCATGGAATCCACGGCCATAATTCCAGTTTGAAGAGGTTGATCAACTGATTTTCTGGGAATAATCCCTGGGGCAATTCTTTCCACGGGAAGATACTTTTCAGCATTGATTGCACCCTTGC
Source organism: uncultured Opitutales bacterium (assembly GCA_938091675.1). GTDB lineage: Bacteria > Verrucomicrobiota > Verrucomicrobiia > Opitutales > Seribacteraceae > Chordibacter. Next base: position 14,413 of record CALKMX010000056.1, on the reverse strand, counting down.
CATCCATCGGCCGTCCAACAGCATCAACCACTCTGCCGAGCAATTCTTTCCCAACAGGGACGGAAAGAAGTTTTCCAGTAGTCCGGGCCTCGTCACCCTCTTTAAGAGAACTGACATCTCCCAATAAAACACAGCCGACCGAGTCCTCCTCCAGGTTAAGGGCAATACCCAAAACATTATTGGGGAACTCGATCATTTCGTTGTACATTACTTTGGATAGTCCGTCCACTCTAGCAACTCCGTCTGCAAGTGTGATAATGGTACCAACATTAGTGCGAGTTGACTCGGTGGATAGGCTTTCAATTTCCTTGCGAATTAGTTCAGTAATGGAACTCATGATGGTTGATTAAATATGATTAACAAATGAGTGATTGGGAGAGCTTGCGAAGTCTTGATTGAATGGAATCCTCAAACACATCATCAACCAGCCTTATGCGGTAGCCTGCAATAAGATGATTGTTTTGAGAAACTTTCAGTTCGAGAGACCCAGAGGTGTGTTTGGCGAGCTTGGATTTGAGACCAGAGATCAAAGATTCATTGGGTTGACAGCCAACTTCAACCTCAACGAGTTGCAGTCGGAGTTTTTTACGAATTTCAACCAAATAACTCTTTAGGATTTCACGATGTCCAGACGGATTGATTTCTCGTAAGGCAGACAGGACATCTTCCACCCGGGAATGCTCGACCAAGCCACTTTCGCCCGTAGAAATTTTAACAATCTCACGAACTAAACTGTTGGATTTAGAAAGCATCACAGGCTGAATCAGGAAACTAGGTTGAGCTCTTCAGTAGCCTGTTGAGAAAACCTCTCCTTCTCCTCAGCGGAAAGATTTTTGGAGAGAACCTTTTCTGTAGTAAGCACAACTAATGCAGCAATTTCCTCTCTTGCTTCTCGAAGAACATGTTCCCTTTCCTGCTCCATTGAAACTTTAGCTTTAGCAATAATTTCCTCTGCTTGCTTACGAGCATCTTCCTTTAACGACTCAATAAGAGCTTTGGCTTGTTCCTGAGCAGAAGATATTGTTTTCTTAGCTTCGAGTGAGGCTTCCTGAAGTGTTTCCTGCTGTTGTTTTTCCGTTTCTTCCAGTTCTAGTTTGATCCGATCGGCATTTTTCAGGGAATCAGATATTTGCTTTTCCCTCTCCTTGATGGTGGAAAGTACATTTTTGAAAGCAAACTTCCAAATGATAAAGGCAACAATCAAAAAGTTGATTGCTTGGGCGACTAGCATGGGCCAATCTATACCGAAGGTTTCAACGATACCCTGTGCCGTATCTCCAAGACTGGCTAAAACGATCATAGGAGGTAGAAGAGTCTAAAGATTTTAAAGGAATAGGGAATAGAATGCAACTGCCTCGGCAAGAGCCATGCCAATGATAGATTGTACGAGAATAGCTCCTGATGCGTCAGGGTTTCTTCCAACGGCTTCAGCGGCTTTCATTCCTACGATGCCAACACCAATTGCAGCCCCAAGGCAACCAAGGCCAGCTTGAATGGAACCAGTAATTCCTGATGTTTGTTCAGATGCTTGTGCGAGTACTTCGATCATATTATGAGTGAGTTGAGTTTTTAATTATGGGTTAACATGCCTACGATTGAACATAGTCGCATGCAGAAATTAGTGGTGTTCTCCTTCATCGTGATTGCAAATCAGTCCAATATAAACAGATACCAAAAGCATAAAAACAAGTGCCTGAACTAAGCCAATTAGAACTTCCATGAAGTAAAAAGGTACGGGAAGGATCCATTTTAATTGAGGGACAAGGTAAAACATACTGTGCAATAAGCTTTCGCCACCAAAAACATTTCCAAAAAGTCGGAATGTTAACGAAACAGGACGAAAAAGAATCGAAAGCACCTCAATCACTCCAACCGCAAGGAATATGATGCCAAGTAAACCAAAAATGACGGAACTTACCTCAGACTTATCTGCCTTGTTTCCAAACCAATCTTTTATGATAGCCTTTATACCAGCATACTTAACGATGAAATAAATCCAGCAAATATTGGCAACCAAGGCTAAGCCAAGAGTCATGTTTAAATCTGCATTCCCGGGACGGATAAGTGGCTTGCTGATGGAAAAGTGGTTGTTTACTTCGTGTCCATATCCGATTGTTCCTACGCCAGGAAGTAAACCGCTCCAATTATGAATTAGGATAAAAAAGAACAAACCGCTGAGCAACCAGAAGGAAGGGAAAAAAACTTTTTTTCCAACGATCGGTTCTATAATACCTCGAATTCCACCGATCATAGACTCCAATACAAGTTGTCCTTTAGTTGGAACCAACTGTGGTGTGCCTACCAGTATTTTGATTATACTAATTAGTATGAGAGAGACTATCCAACTAGTAATCATCGAGTTAGTAACGGGAAAAGAACCGATAGTAAAAACTTCTTCAGCAATTACTTTTACACCGTCTCCAGCTCCATGCACGACACAAAGAGGCAGGGACAATAGGATTAAATTTACTAATCTTCTCACGCAAAACCATTTTCTATAAGTATTACTTCACAAATCGTCAATGCACTTTTGAAAATTGGAAGAGAACAAAAACAGCAATTAAATCCCCAGTAATACCTCATAAGCAGAACTTATAAAAGCTTTGCGCAACATGTGAAATTCTTTTCAAACTTACCTTGGAAATAACTTCCGGAATCATGGGGCCAAGCGTCTTCATAAATTTCCCAGGATGAATGAGAGTGAAAATGTTTAACGGTCCAATCAAAGTAGTCTTTGTGATCCGTGCGAAAATAAAGTCGTGAATTGATTGTAGAACTTTTGGCTAATTTAGTCAGAAAATGATTTTGGATGAGGCGATTCTTAAAATGTCTCTTCTTGGGCCATGGATCAGGAAACATGATAAAAGTGGATAGAATATGGATTCCATTTGGTATTGAATCAATAAACTCAGATGCTTCGGCTTTTATGAAAAATAAGTTGCTTAAATTGCTAGAAGATTTTTTGGACTCAGCTTTACGAACTCTCTTGGATATAAGATCGATTCCAATAAATAAAAGATTAGGTTTAATTGAAGCAAAAGATGTTAGCCAGTGACCATGACCAGATCCAATTTCAAGATAGAAAAATTTTTGGTTTAGGGACTTTAACTTGGGTACGATGGCACTTTGGAAATAGTCCCCTACCCTATTGATGCGATCTGCCTTTTCTATTTTGTAATTCTGAAGGCCTAAACTTTCAAAATTTTTAAGACTCTCTTCCATTTGAAACAATTTTTGTATGCCTGTCTAAATATATTTGAAGAATACTAATATCGGAAGGATTGACACCAGAAATGCGAGAAGCCTGGCCAAGGTTGCTCGGCCTTATTGAAGAGAGTTTTTCAATACACTCGTTTCGGAGGCCAGGCAGGTTCTGAAAATCAAAGGATGTAGGAATAGGGATATCGTCGATAGAACTTAGGCGATGCGCGGCTTTCAACTCACGCTGTAAATAACCATCATACAAAATATTATAAACTACTTGTTCTTTAACTGTAGGGCAAAGAACATTAAAGTCAGGAGGAAAGATACATGCACCCTCTCCCTTCGATTTAATCTCTTGTGCAAAACTGAGCCCCGTAGATCCCTTAAGCTTTGAAAGATGTAAGGACCAAAAATCGACTAACTTTGCGTTGTTTTCAATTCTTGAAACGCGGGATGAGGTAAGTAAATTAAATTGCTTTGCATGCTCTAAATATCGAAATTCAGCACTTCCATGATTAAAAAGAAGACGATATTCCGCACGGCTTGTAAACATACGATAGGGTTCGGTAACACCTTTTGTAATTAAATCATCAATAAGAACACCAATGTATCCTTCGTTACGTTTAATAAGAAAGATATTTTTTTCAAGTGCTTTTCTGGCAGCATTAATACCGGCAACCAGCCCTTGGGCAGCAGCTTCTTCGTACCCCGAGGTTCCGTTTATTTGACCCGCAAAGAAAAGTGAATTTACGATAAGGGATTCAAGATTTGAGTTTAACTGGGTTGGGGGTGCATAATCATATTCAACTGCATAGGCTGGGCGAATCATGATGGCATTTTCTAGCCCGCGTATTGACCGTATTAGATCTTGTTGAATAGGAAAAGGCAAACTGGTTGATAAACCATTAATATACCATTCATCAGAATGAATACCTTCAGGTTCTAAGTGAATTCTGTGGGAATCTTTAGATGAAAAACGAACTACCTTATCTTCGATACTAGGGCAATACCTTGGTCCAGTGCCAACAATATCCCCTTTGTATAATGGGGAAAGATGGAGATTCTTACTGATTATATTGTGCGATTCTTTGGAAGTCTCGGTAAGAAAACAATCAACAAGATTTTTACCCAAATTACAAAACTCTCTATTAATCCACCTCCCATGATGTTCCACGTGGAACAATTCATCTTCGGTTCTCGAATCATAAAATGAAAACCTTGTTGGTTTTTCATCACCAGACTGCTTTTCGAGCCCATTAAGATTTAATGATTTACCAAGCAGTCTGGGAGGAGTTCCCGTTTTAAAACGTTTAAGCTCAATACCATGTTTAACAAAATGGGCTGAAAGCCCTTTTGCTACATGGTCTCCCAATCTGCCTCCTTCACCTTTAGACTGACCGATATGCGTGGATGCCTGTAAAAATGTTCCAGTTGTTACTACGACTGATTTTGCATAAAAATTTAACCCAATGGATGTCTCCACTCCATTACAATTTAGATCTTCCACAATAAGGCCCGTGACCATAGCTTGGAAGATCACGAGATTCTTTTGTAGCTCTAACACATGTTTCATTCTAAATTGATAGGCTTTCTTATCACATTGAGCCCTAGGTGCTTGTACAGCTTTACCTTTCGAGGTGTTTAATAATTTAAACTGAATTGCAGTAAAGTCTGTATTCAATGCCATTTCGCCACCCAAAGCATCAATTTCTCGAACGATTTGACCTTTTCCTTGTCCTCCTATGGCTGGATTACAACTCATTTGTGCAATGGTATCTAAATTACCGGTTAGGAGAAGAACTTCGGCACCTTGTTTTGCTGCTGCTATTGCGGCTTCACATCCCGCATGTCCAGCACCGCATATTACGACATCGTATGGCTTGTTCCGATCGTCAGGTCTCAACATCTTATCATTTCCCTATGCAAAATTGACCAAAAAGCTTGTCCAACATATTTTCATTTGTTTTCTTTCCAATCATTTCATCAATGTACTCCCTTGCTTGAGTTAAATTAGCTGAAATTATTTCAAATCCAGTCTTATTATCAAGGCTCTCAAGAAATAATTCAACTTCCTGGTGACATTTTTTAATCAGTTGTTCGTGCCTCTGTCCAATAAACAAATCTTCACCGCTTTCATCATCAAATAAACGATTTATCTGTATGTTAAGCTCCCTTAAAAATTCCTTAATTCCAGATTTTGTAACACAACTAATTTGTATTTGATAAATTTTATCACCATAAAAATTGGTGTTATTTGAAGTAAGGTCAGCTTTATTTCTTACAAGTATTGTTGGTTTACTCTCAATTAACTTGCAGAAATTTTGAGGTAGGTCTGAAGGGTAGGGGACTGAATCATCAACTACCCAAACTATAAAGTCTGCCTCAACCGCTTGTTCATAGGAAAGTTCAACACCTGCCTGTTCAACCTCACTCATGGTTTGATGTATACCTGCAGTGTCCACAACAGTAACCACTTGTGAACCTAAATTAATCTCCATCTCCAAATAATCTCTAGTGGTACCAGCTTGTTCATGGATCAAGGCTCTTCTCTTCCCGATCATTTCATTGAATAAACTACTTTTTCCTGCATTTGGTTTTCCAATTAAACAAATACGAATATTTTTTTGTAAATATTTACTATGAGTTGCTTTTTTTAACAGGTAGTTAATTTCGTTAATTATTGAATTAGCTAAATCCTTTTGTAATTCAGGTTCACTAGGTTCAATATCGTCCTCAGGAAAGTCAATGTTCGCTTCAATCGAAGCTTGAAGACCTAGAATTAAATCCTGTATTTTGATCAATTTGTTCGACAAGTCTCCTTTCAAGTTTCTTTGGACTGCTGTCAGTAACTTATGGCTCTTAGCAGAAATAATTTGTGCCACTGCTTCTGCTTGCGATAAATCAATTTTTCCATTGATGAACGCGAGTTTAGTGAACTCTCCTGGCATTGCTAGACGGCATCCTCTTTCAACTAGATCTTTACAAATAAGTTCTGAGATAAGCGGATTTCCGTGACACGAAATTTCTAACATAAAATCACCAGTGTATGATTTGTTTTTATCAAAAAAGGTGATTACCACCTGATCTAATATATTTTCATTTAGATCATGGTAATATGCCAGTTTAGCAAATCTAGGTTGAATTGCTAAGTATTTGCATGCGTTTTTAGCAATTTCAGAAGACATTGCCCCGCTAATTCGTAGGATTGCTAAAGCGGATTCCCCTGACGGGGTTGCTTTGGCAATGATTGTATCCATCACTGCTGTTAACTGTATCTAAAAAGAGCCTAGTCGTTTTCTTGCGAATCTCCTTGAGCTAATACTGAGCCCACTGAGACTTTAACCTTATCCATGATTGCGGCAGTGATTTTTATTAGCATTTCACTGTTTTCTGCCAGGGTTTGCTTTGCGGCTTCTCTTCCTTGCCCAACCAGCTCTCCTTCAAAGGATATCCAGGCTCCTTTTTTGATTAAAATGTTATGTTCAATACCCAAATCGATAACCGACCCCGTTTTGGATATGCCCTCATTGTACATGATGTCAAATTCACAAGCGGTAAAGGGAGGAGCAACTTTATTTTTTACTACCTTAAGCCTTGTCCTTGAGCCAGTTACAGTACCAGTTGCTTCTTTAATTTGTCCGATCCTTCGAATATCCATCCGGATAGAACAGAAGAATTTGAGAGCTCTTCCGCCAGGTGTGGTTTCGGGGCTACCAAACATGACTCCTATTTTTTCTCGAATTTGATTTGTAAATATACAAACGCAATTGGTTTTCGAAATTGCTGCGGTCAACCGGCGCATTGCCTGACTCATCATTCTTGCCTGAAGACCCACGGTCGCATCTCCCATTTGTCCGTCTAATTCTTGCCTGGAAACTAAGGCAGCAACAGAGTCTAGCACAACTACATCAATAGCTCCTGATCGAATCAATGTTTCCGTAATATTAAGGGCATCTTCGCCACTCTCTGGTTGAGAAACCATAAGATTATCAAGGTCAACCCCAACAATTTTTGCATATCTTGGGTCTAAGGCATGTTCCACATCTACAAAAACTGCATTTCCTCCCTTCCGTTGTGCTTCTGCAATAACACTTAGGCAAAATGTTGTTTTCCCTGATGATTCTGGACCGTAAATTTCTATAATTCTACCGCGAGGAAGACCTCCCACGCCAAGGCAAAGATCGACCGCTAATGAGCCTGTTGAGATTACAGAAACATTCATTTTCTTTGCATCTCCAAGTTTCATCAGGGCACCATCACCAAATTTTTTGTTAATGCTCTGAAGAGCTAGATCAAGATCGGAGGTTGATTTACTTGGAGTTTTCTCAGGTGCTTTAGACATAGTGCTTAATGATTAAAAGATTTAAATTGATGTAAGTGGTATTGAAGGCAAGAAATTTAGCCTCCTTTATTTAACCAATTTAATTTTCATTCAAAGATTAAAATTATGGTTTTAGATCGGAGTGCAAAGGATGGGAGCGATCACTTCGCTTTCAGAATCATAAATCATTGAGCACTTGCTTTATAATTTACTCGCAAACGAAAGCATTTACCCAAATCGTTCAATTTGTGAAGGCAATTTCTTTAACTTATATCATTTGGAGAAAGAGATATTTTTTTGTTTAGGGATATGGTCAAACATGTGGTTTGGGATTGGAATGGCACCTTGGTGGATGATGTGGCTTTGTGTGTTGATATTCTAAATCATGCACTCCTTGCTCATGGCAAAAAGGAAACGGATGTAGAGACTTACAGAAACACATTTTTTTTCCCTGTAGCTAAGTTTTACAAGACTCTGGGTCTCCCCAGTTATGGGGAGTCTTACTGCCTTCTATCAGAAAATTATATTCAAGAGTATCGTAACCGTTTTAAGGAGTGTACTTTGCATCTTGGTGCTGAGGGCATTATCGAAGAACTAGACTCAATGGGTATTTCACAGTCCGTGCTCTCAGCAGGTAAGCAAGAAGACATAGAACATTTTATTTCATTTTATGGCTTAAATAATAGAATGTCTTTGATTGATGGAGCGAATAATATAGAGGCCAAAGGTAAGGAGGATAGGGCATTGCAGCATTTAGAAGAGCTTGGGCTTGATCCGATGCATGCCCTGTTAGTGGGAGATTCGTTACATGACTGGGATGTCGCAAAATTGATTGGATGCAAAGTGCTCCTTTTTGAGCAAGGTCATATCTCACCGAGTAGGTTAAAAAAAGTACCTGCCCAAAGGATCAAATCTTTAGTGGAAGTTTCAAAATGGGTTCGCGATTGACCGAGAATTCACTGGCGATAGTTTAATTTTTTCGATGAGTAAGGTCTTTATCAAAACATATGGCTGCCAAATGAATGAGCGGGACTCGGAGGCAGTGATTTGCAAGTTGTTGGAAAGTGGCCATGAAATAACGGAAAGAGAAGAATCTGCAGACATAATATTGCTGAATACTTGTTCGGTTAGAGAGAAAGCAGAACAAAAAGCGATTGGCAAAGCTTCGAGAATCTTAAATACGTCTGGTAAGAGTAAACCTACGGTTGGAATTCTTGGTTGCATGGCCCAAAATCGGGGGCAATCACTTTTCCAGGAATTGCCGGGTTTGGGATTGGTTGTCGGGACCCAAAAATTTCACCAAGTGCCTGAACTGCTCGAAAAGACAAAGCATCAAAAACATGTGATCGATTTAGCCGAGGAAATTGGTTCTCAGAACGAAATTAAGCACCATACCAACCTAAAAAATGGGCCGAGTGCTTTTGTTTCTATCATGCAAGGTTGTAATATGAACTGCACATTCTGCATAGTCCCCAAGACGAGGGGGCAAGAGAGGTATCGTCCCATGCAAGAGATTCTAGATGAAATCTATCAACTTGTTGATGATGGGATAAAAGAAGTCACCTTGCTCGGCCAAATTGTAAATGCTTATGGTCGTGGCGAGTTTGCCCGGGTCGATCAAAAATCTCCATTTGTTCAACTTCTTGAAAAAATTCACAACATCGACGGAATATACAGAATAAGATTTACTTCTCCCCATCCCATTGCGTACGGGGATGATCTAATTAATGCATTTGAACGATTGCCCAAGTTAGGGAAGTATGCTCATTTGCCTATGCAAAGTGGGTCTAATTCTATTCTAAAAGCGATGAATAGACCTTATAAAATTGAAAATTTTTTGTCGATTGTGGATCGTTTACGAAAAAAAGTAACTGGGATCCGATTAAGCACTGATGTAATTGTTGGTTTTCCTGGGGAAACAAGGGCTGATTTTGAGCTTACTAAGAAAGCATTTATCGAGGCTGGATTTGAAATGGGTTTTATTTTCAAATACAGTGACCGGTCGGGTACTCCATCCGTTTTGCTTGATGGAAAAATTGAGCAGAATGAACTTGAATATCGTAATCAGGAACTTCTCAAACTTCTAGAAATACAGTCATTTGAGTCCAATCAAAGTTTAATCGGTAAAACCTTAGAGGTATTAATTGAAGGCGAAGCCAGAAAGGGTAGGGGCCAATTAATGGGAAGGACTCCATGTTTTAGAAAAGTAAACTTCATGGGTGATATCTCCATGACCGGAGATATTGCTAAGGTGAGAATATCAGATGCTTCAGTATCGAGCCTTTCGGGTAATTTAGTATAATAAAAACATTTATTTTATGTCACTTTTTCAAAGTAGTTTGGTCACAGGAGTAATCTTGTCTGTTATTGGAATCCTCGCCATAAAACCGAACGTAAAAGTTCGTGCCTCTTTCCTTGCATTTCCGCGATCTAAAAATTTGAGTATAATTTTTATCGGAATTGCAACAGCCTGGTTTTTAATTAGACACATCGCTTTTCTGGGCGAGGCAGACTTTGGAAGTTACAAAATACTAATTGGTACGATCGCACTTGGTACCTCAATTCTATCTTTTATTTTTGTACCAGATTTTTTAGCAGTGCGTGGACTTGCTATGATAATTCTTCTTTGGTCTAGGGAGGTTCTGGATTCTGCTTTTCTCCAGGATGCAAGCAGTCGCTTGTTTTTAGTATCTGTTATTTATTTACTGATTCTTTCATCTATTTATTTCGGGGCATGGCCTTATAAAATGCGTGATTTTATGGAATGGTTGATGAAGAGAAATAATAGAATTAGTACATTGGGGAGTTTTTTGGGCATCGCTGGTATACTAATCGTAATTTTATCATTTTCCTACTAGTTGCTTATACTTGATGAGCTTGATTTTAGCTATTTCGGGTCCTACTGCAGTCGGGAAAACTACTATTTGCAATCGGTTAATGACGGAGTTCGGAGAAAGACTAAGTCGTTTGATTACCGCAACAACACGAACACCTAGACCTAATGAAAAAGATGGAGTGGACTACTTTTTTCTTAGTGAGTCTGAATTTAATATTCAATTATCCCAAGGTGCCTTTCTTGAACATGAGGTTATCCATGGAAATAAATATGGTATATTAAAGCAAACTATACTGAATGCACAACTCGACGGTATTGATATTTTATTAAATATCGATGTCAATGGCACAGCTAGTTTGAGAAAGTTTTGCCAAAACAACCATGAACTCAATGGTCGTCTCAAAACAATCTTTATCAAACCGCCTCATATTAATGAGTTGAGATTTCGTATGAACGAGCGAGCAAGCGAGAGTGAGGAGCAAATGAGCATCCGTCTGGCTAATGCAGAAGAAGAAATCCTTAGGGAAAACGAATTTGATTTTATACTAGAGTCAGGAGATCGGGACTCGGATTACCAAAAAGTAAAAAAGATTTATCTAAGCATTAGATAATTAAAATTATCCGAAGGAAAAAATTGTTTTATGACAATTTATACTTTGGATTCAGGACGATTAGGATTTAACCAATCTAGATGATAAAAATCGCCCCTTATTTGATCCGTTCGCTCATAGGTATGGGCACCGAAATAATCACGTTGAATCTGAAGCAGGTTTTGAGGGAGCTTTTCGGTACGGTAAGAGTCATAATAGGAGAGTGCAGATGAAAAGGTGGGGACTGGTATTCCATTCAGTGATGCAGCAGATATGACCTTTCTCCAGTTAGACTGATACTTGTTAATCGAATCCTTAAAGTAATCATCCAGTAATAAGTTGGCTAATGCACTGTCTTTCTCGTAAGCCTCAGTAATCTTTTGCAGAAATGCAGCCCTAATAATACAACCACCTCTCCAAATTTGGGCTATTTCGCCAAAATTTAGTGCCCATTTATACTCGACTGCAGCAGTTTGCATGAGTTGAAAACCCTGGGCATAGGAGCAAATTTTGGAACAGTATAAAGCCCCACGGATGGCTTCGAGGAATTCTTCTTCAGTAATGTCCACTAGTCCAATTTGGGCCGGGCCATGCAAAATCCGGCTGGCATTACTGCGCTCCTCTTTAATTGCACTCATGCAACGGGCAAAAACAGCTTCCGCGACAGTCGGTGCAGGAGTTCCCATATCCAGTGCATTCACAGATGTCCATTTCCCGGTACCTTTTTGCCCAGCCGCATCGAGAACAAAATCTACTAAAAAGCCTTCTTTATTCGGATCTCTTTGTTGAAGAGCATCTGCAGATATATTCATTAAAAATGAATCAAGCTCTCCCTCATTCCAGTGGGCGAAAGTTTTGCCAATTGCATTGGCTGGCATGTTAAGCAAATCACGCATTAAGTGATAAGCCTCACAGATCATCTGCATGTCACCATATTCAATACCATTGTGAACCATTTTAACATAATGACCGGCACCATTTTCTCCGATATAAGCGGCACAAGGAACCCCTCCAATAACAGGTTGGCCAGGTGAGCCTCCCTCCATGGGCTTACCAGTCTGTGGGTCTACTTTAGCTGATATTGCCATCCAAATATCTCGTATCTGTTCCCATGCATATTTTGAGCCGCCAGCCATTAAAGAGGGTCCGTAACGAGCACCTTCTTCTCCACCACTGACCCCTGAACCAACAAAGTGAAGGTTAACTTGATTCAAAGAATGTTCCCTGCGTATGGTATCTGTCCATTTAGCATTTCCTCCATCAATTATGATATCATTCTCATCAAGGAGGGGAATTAAAGATTGGATAACTGCGTCCGTAGCCTCACCCGCTTGCACCATAATGATTATTCTTCTGGGTTTCTTTAACGAGCGGACAAAAGATTCTAAGTCTTTACTTCCAGAGAGATTTTTTGAGTATGAATTACGATTTAAAAAATCCTGAGTCTTGGAATAGGTGCGATTGAAGACAGAAATACGATAACCATGATCCGCAATGTTTAGGGCAAGATTTTGCCCCATAACCGCGAGACCGATTAAGCCAAATTGGGATAAATTTTCTTCCATGATTAGATAAAACTAATATAGCAACCCTTCAAGCTGTCGAATAATATAAGGTATTCAACCCTTCTAATTTAGAAATATATCTAAATTATTATTGAGTATTATAAGGGAGAAGCGTTGTTGATGGCATCTGAAGAGTCATCGTCAATAGGGGGCTCATCGATTTGGACAAGAACTGGACGTTTGTACATTTTTGCTGGATTGGTGTAGCGGGGATTAATGCCAAACTTTTTCATTAGCAAAAGCATGTCTTGGGGATTTGTTCTTAATGACTGATTTGCCACATTTGATGTGGAATTTGAGGCACCTTTTGTATTTGCATTATTGATTGCCTTTAACATTGCAGCCTTTGACTTCAGAGAGTTGGAACTTACTTCTTCCAAACCTAAGGATAGCTTTGCTCCAGCCAATGCACCCTCTATGGCACCTTGTTTGGTTGCCTGCTGAACTTCAATCATCCTAGGTTCCTCGGATTGAGAAGCTCCATTATTTCCAATAATATCTTCTGTATTATCTTGAAGCCCAAGAATGGCACCAAATGTTGCACCAAAAGATGCAGCAGTTAAATGATCAATGGTCTTCTTATCGTTAGAGTTTTGAGAAGGATTTAATCCCAAAAGAACTGTTGGCTCAAAAATAGCCCCCATGGATGATCCTAAAGCAGATTGCCTGGCTACACCTATATCAACACTTTCGATAGTCTCAGGGTCAACCAAGGCGAGGTTTGCTGCATTGGTACTGCCATATGCAGATCCTTGTGCGGTTAAATTAATGATAGGAACTAATTGATCGGTTGGGTAATAAATGGCTAAGCCAGTATTTCCAATCATTGAGCCCAACGATGAGCCCCTAGAAGCTCGCTCGACATCGCTTGCATTAAGAACAGTTTCGTTTTGAGATTCAGGGTCAATCACTGAACCAAGCCAAGCAGAAGCATTTACCGAGCCAGAGGCACTTCCCTTTGAGACAGATTTTGCAATCTCTCTCCTAATATTCGTTGCAACTTCCCAGGAGTTGGAGTACTCCATGGATTTTGGTAAAACCGTAGCAAGTTGACTGCCCATAGCAGAACCAGAGGCGGCAGATTCAGCAACTCGGTCAATCTCTATCCAATTGGTTCCCATTGTGTAAGATTTTGAACCGTCTACATCCTCAATGGTGTGAAGAATCACAGATTGAGAAACTTGTTTGGCAACCATCTCGGCTGCGTCTAAGTAAAGTGCCTGATCTAAAAACTCAGAGTTGGATGTAGTTGCAACTACAGATGAAATCAAAAAGCCATTGGCTGCAGCTTTAATGGAATCATAGAGAAATACTTCCTTTGATTCTCCAAGACTTATCGCAGAATCTAACAAACCGTCTATAAATCCGGTAATGATATTATCTGGTATATTCCCGTCATTTAACGAACTGGGAGAGGTATCTGCACGGGTAAAGGTATTGAAATCTTCAAAGGAAAGACCAGGACTTTCATCATTAAAATCCTGATAGCCGAAATACCCTTGGGATATTCCTACGCTCAATTGTTGAATAATATCTGTCTTGGATGGAGCATAATTTTTCCCTGTTGAAAGCTTTTCTTCGAGGCTCAGGTCATCACTGCTTGATAAATAGTCTAAGTTTAAGTCATTGATTTCTAATTGATCGGTAAGAGGTGATGGATTGCTTAAAAGCTCTACTGTACTGGTAGCAAATCCAGAAGCTATGGAGGATAATTCATTTATCGAACGATCCTCATCCAAATAAGCCTCTACACTAATTTGCGAGATATTTTTAACCCAAGTAGCAACATTTCCACCTCCCCAAGAATCAATTTTAGGCAGGATATGTTTGAACAGCGTACTTGGCAGATTAGCATCCGGATCAATTTTTCCTCCAGCACGAAGATATGCAGAAATCA
>CALKMX010000055.1 GCA_938091675.1 uncultured Opitutales bacterium | reverse complement strand
CCTGCCCGTTTCACCCAGATGCTCGAGGATCAAACCACCATCGCAAAAGCGTTTTCCCAGATTCATGAATTAGCCGGAAAAAAAGATGCCCAGTCTGCGAATCAATTAAGCAGATGGGTGACTACCAAGGAAGACCATGCCAATAAAATTCAGAAAATAATTGCCGAATATTTCCTAACACAACGCATCAAATCTTCTGCCAGTAACTACGATGAACTCTTGAAAGGTGCCCATTCCGCCATGGTCGCAGCGATGAAATGTAAACAGAGTGCTGACGCTAAAACCGCGGATGCCTTAAAGTCTGCGATCGAAGCCTTTCAAAAGGCTTACGAAAAATAGTTCCTATTTTACCGAGATTTTTTAATCTCTTTCATTTTTCCGTACGCATGATCCCAGGAATCTGAGTGCTCAGGCTGGTATTTTTTTAAGTCAAAAGATTGGGAAATGAGCTCCCTTCCCTGTTCAAGAGAGTTGATATCCCCACCAGCCATCATTTGAGTGATCAAGTTACCGGCACTGGTTGCTTCAATGGGTCCGGCAATGACTTCGCAACCGGTGGAATCTGCAGTCATTTGATTAAGCAATTCATTCTGAGTGCCACCCCCAACAATATGCAGGGTGGTTAAGGACTTTCCGGTTTTTTGGCGGAGATTCCCCAAAACTTCCCGGTATTTCAGAGCCAATCCCTCAAGTGCTGTACGCACGCTTTCATTCTTGGACTGGGGCATGTTTTGCTTTGTTTTCTGACAATAGGCAGAAATTTTTTCCGGCATTTTCCCGATCGTGCTAAATATGGGGTCATCCACATCTAGAACGGCCCGGAAGGGTGTGGCTTCACGGGCCATGCTGGTGAGTTGACCGTAATCAAAGTTCTCCCCGCTAGCTTGCCAATGCCTGCGGCATTCCTGAACGATCCACAAGCCACTAATATTTTTCAGGTAACGAATGTCCTGCCTGATTCCAAATTCATTGGTGAAGCCCAATTGGGCACTTTCGGGATCGCACAAAGCCTCCGATAATTCCACTCCCATCAAGGACCAGGTACCGGAACTCAAATAGGCAAAATCAGCTCCTGCCAGTGCGGGAACCCCGGCAACTGCCGATGCGGTGTCATGTGAACCTACGGTAAAAACAGACAAGTTTTGGCAACCAATTTTCTCACGAGCACCGCCAGTTACTTCCCCCAAGCAATGACCTGGCTCCCAAAGCTCACCCAGCATATGAGAGGGAATACCCAGCTTATCCAAAAATTCTTTGTCCCAATCACGACTCTGCTGATTGAGCATCTGACTGGTGCTGGCCATGGTAATCTCGTTTCCTTTTTGCCCAGTAAGCCAGAAATTGATCAAGTCGGGAGTAAACAGCAGACGGTCCGACTGAGACAGGCAAGCTTGGTCCTTCTCTTGTTCGGACATCAATTGAAAAAGAGTATTGATAAAAAGGGGCTGTATACCGGTGCGGGCGTAAGCCTCATCTTTGGGTACCAGGGAGTGTGCCTTTTCGATCATTGGACCCGTGCGGGCATCCCTGTAATGATAAGGTAAGCCAAGAAGGTTGCCCTGTGCGTCTAGATGACCGTAATCGAGACCCCAACTATCCACCCCGAGCGAAATCAGAGAATTTCCATATTTTGCCTGAGCCTTGGCCAGTCCAATAACGATCTGGTCGTATAAACCCACCGTGTTCCAATGGATGGACCCGTTTAAATTGATAGGTCCATTGGGAAAAGAATGGATAACCTTAAGACTGAGAAATGCACCGTCAAACTCTCCGGCAAGTACCCGTCCGCTTTCCGCCCCAAGGTCTACGGCAAGGTATATCTTCTTCGCATTCATAAATTACAAATTTTAATTTGTTAGGATTCGAGGAATGGAAAGTCGAGGAAAACAGACTGCTTTACCCAAAAGTTTATCGCTCGCAGCATACCACTCTTGCTTGATCGAATGGATAAAATTGATAGGGTATATATTAAGCAAAAACCAAGGCGGGATTCGCTTAATCCATATCTAAACAAAACACAAAAAATGATTTTTGACCCCCTCTATCTTCTTGTAATCGGTATCGGCATGGGCCTGAGCCTCTATGCTTCCAGTATCACGAAAGGACGCTTTCGTAAATACAGCCAATACACAACCAGGTCCCGCCTGACGGGAGCCGATATTGCCCGCAACATATTGAAAGACAACAACATCAGCGATGTTAGCATTGAGCGGGTTCCTGGCGAGTTGAGTGATCATTACGATCCACGCACCAAGACACTTCGCCTCAGCCAGTCCGTTCATGACTCCAACAGTATGGCTGCCTTTGGAGTTGCTGCCCATGAGGTTGGGCATGCGATACAGCACGCCCAATCCTACGCCCTGCTCGGATTCCGCTCCGCTTGGGTGCCCGTGGCAAATCTCGGAGGCGGTCTATCGATGATCGTTATCATGTTAGCCTTTTTTATGGGAGGAGTACAGTCCGCAACCGGTGCATCGTTGTCTTGGTTGGGTGTATTGCTCTTTGGATGCACAACTGTTTTCACCCTTGTAACCTTGCCAGTGGAATTTGATGCAAGCAATCGTGCCATTTCCTGTTTGCAACGAGGTGGATATGTAACGGAGAAGGAATTGGACGGTGCCCGTAAAGTTCTCAACGCTGCAGCCATGACTTATGTGGCTGCCTTTGTTACTTCTTTACTTACCTTAGTATACTGGGCATTCCGGTTGGGTTTGATTGGTGGTCGCAGAGACTAGCCCCGCACCTTCCCACCTTTTTTAGTCTCCGTATATCCCTTATTTGAGGTTATCATTGTGTATCCTAATTTGCCCATGGTTGGCTATTGAAAGTTGTATTTCAGTCATATTTGAATACAAACTCTCTCTTTAAAACCATTTTACTAATCTTCCAAAGCTAATGGTCTCCTCCCAACTCCATTTCATTAGGATACTCTTTTTGTCCTTTTTTCTCACTACCTTGAGTGTACACCTTCAAGGTAAAATCGCTCTGCAAAAGGACCACCACATTTCCATGATCGGAGGGGGTATGGGGTCAAGAATGATTCATTACGGCCATTTCGAAACAGAAATGCAGTTACGCTTTCCCCATCATCGTCTGGTCATTCGAAATATGTGCGATGAAGGAAACACCCCTGGCTTTCGTCCCCATCCTGGGCGTCCCGAGGAGGAGCAATTTGCCTTTCCGGGTGCTAAAAACCTGGTTCCTCCCCGCTTTTTGGCCAAAAGTTCTCCCGCCGGCTTTTTTGAGAACCCGGATCAGTGGCTCACCCGTTTGCAGACTGACATCATCCTCGCATTCTTTGGTTTCAATTCCTCCTTTTCTGGACCTGACGGCTTGGATGCGTTCAAGAAAGAACTTTCCTACTTTATAGATCACACGCTCCGCCAGCGTTATAACGGGGAATCCCAGCCATTGATTGCATTGATTTCGCCGACCGCTGTCGAACCAACCCTAGGAGTGACCACCGGCGAAAATCAAAATGCAAATCTTAATCTCTACACCCAGGCGATGCACGAGATTGCCAAAAAGAAAAGAATTACTTTTGTGAATGCATACCATCCTTCCCTCGCCTGGTACCAAGAGGGAGAGAGACATACCATTGACGGTGCACTACTGAACGAGCAGGGAAATCAAAAACTCGCCAAGCTCTTGTGTGACCAAATTTTCGGGAGGGGAAATCCGGATGAAAAAAGAAGGTCTACGGTTCACGAGGCAGTCATGGATAAAAACTTTTACTGGCTGAATGACTTTAAAGTTCCCAACGGTGTCCATGTCTACGGCAGGCGTTACAATCCATATGGTCCCAAGAACTATCCCTATGAAATTCAGAAAACACGCCAGTTTACGGAAATCCGAGACCGGGCCATCTGGGCAGCCAGTATTGGACAGGGAACCCGGTTATTTTTTGAGGATGAACCTCCCGGCAATAGCCGCTTAAGTGCGGGATGGAATTTTGTTGGTGCACCAGAACCTGTGCTTTCAGGGCAAAAATCATTACTGAGAGAGGGCAAAGGAAGTACTCAGGTGGTGGTGGATCAATTCCGCTACCCTCACGAGGTAAGCGACCGGGAAGAGGAATTTTTCGCATGGGTTTACTTGGACCCCAAGAATCCTCCCAAGCAAATCATGATTCAATTCCATAATGGAAACTGGGAGCATCGTGCATTCTGGGGTGAAAATTTAATTCCTTATGGAATTGATGGGACCTCTGGGCGTCGAAGGATGGGGAATTTACCTGGCAAAGGAAAGTGGCACCGTTTATCCGTGCGGGCACACCAAATCGGACTGGATGTGGACTCCAAAATTTACGGAATGGCCATCACTCAATGGGGTGGCAAAAGTTACTGGGACAGAACTGGGGTGCACTTTGGGAACATCAATCTCGAGGAGGAAGACCGAAGGACAGTCCGCCTGCCCAAGGTGGAAACCAATTACCGGTCTGACAATATCAAGGCGGGTAAATTAAAATACACGCCCGGTGAAGAAGCGGTGAAATATCTTAAGACCGCACCCGGCTACAAAGTGGAGCTTTTTGCGGACGAAAAAAGGTTTCCTGATTTGGCAAACCCCGTACAGATGTCATTCGACAATAAAGGTAGGCTATGGGTTGCCACCATGGCAAGTTACCCACATTACCGCATTGGCGATCCCAAGCCTCAGGACAAACTGATCATTTTTGAGGATACCGACAAGGATGGTAAAGCCGACAAACAAACCAACTTTGCCGAGGATTTGCATATTCCCATCGGTTTCGAAATTTCGCATGACGGCGTCTATGTTTCCCAGGGAGCAAATCTCATACTTCTTAAGGATACCGATGGAGACGACCGTTATGACCAAAAAGAGGTAGTCCTGAGTGGATTTGATGACCATGACACTCACCACGCAATCTCCGCCTTCTGTGCGGACCCTTCGGGTGCAATCCTCATGGGCGAGGGCATTTTCCTGCACAGCAATGTGGAAACGGTATTTGGTCCAATCCGTGGAACCAATGGTGGATTCTTCCGTTATTCCCCCCAAAACAAAAGCCTCACCAGGCACGCCCAATTAAAAATTCCCAATCCCTGGGGAATCGCAGTTGATGCTTATGGGCAGGAATTCTTTCTGTTCACTTCGGGGCCCAACCTTGGATGGATGTTACCGGGCAATATTAATGCAAGGTATGGAGCAAACTTGACTGCAAACAACTTACTGGAAAGCAATCAGGTACGACCAACCTCAGGGTTGGAAATTGTATCCAGCAGGCACTTCCCGGATGAAGTTCAAGGGGATGTTCTAATCAATAACAACATTGGATTTCTAGGCATCAAACAGCACCAAAAAATAGATGATGACCCAGGTTTCAAGATGCAATACCGGCAGGATTTACTCTTTTCCACCGACACCAACTTCCGCCCGGTTGACCTGGAGTTTGCTCCGGATGGTTCCCTGTATGTGGTGGATTGGCACAATGCCTTGATTGGCCATATGCAGCACAACGCACGCGACCCCAACCGCGATCATGTGCATGGAAGAATTTACCGGATTACCTACCCCGCCCGCCCCCTCATTGCTCCAGCAAAGATTGATGGGGCGTCCATCCCGGAACTTTTGGAAAACCTAAAACTCCCGGAACTACGTACCCGTTATCGTACCCGCCGGGAGCTCCGTACCCGCAACCCCAATCATGTTGCCAAAGCAGCCAAAGAATGGGCTGCTTCTCAAGCAGATCATCGTTTAAAACTTGAAGCACTGTGGGTCAGCTGGGGAGCAGACCGTTTAAATAAAGATCTGCTTTTAGATTTACTGGGTTCCAAAGATCATCGGGTAAGAGCAGCCGCAGTTCAGGTTTTACGACAAAATTTCTATAATTTTGAAAACGAAGCTACCCTGCTGACTAAAGCTGCTCAGGACGAACATGGCAGGGTACGACTTGCCGCGGCAACCGCAGCGTCCTACCTACCCAGACAGGAAGGTACGGCCATTGTGGACGAAGTGAGAAAAAAAGGCGTCTCCGCTTCTTACAATTCAAGTCTCAACTATGCGGAGGGTGCACTTCAAAATAACCTGGATACCTTTGTGGAGGAAAAGCACCTCGTCCATGCTCCTGAACATCTGTCCCTATCGGAAGCCCGTTTGTTCATGAAGGGTGCTGAAATCTATGAAAAAGAAGGTTACTGTGGCACCTGCCATCAGGAAAATGGATTGGGCCTTCCTGATGCCGGTTTCCCTCCTCTCGCGGACACAATGTGGGTGAATGGTGACAACGAGCGCTTGATCAAGCTCACTCTCAAGGGACTGATGGGACCCATCGAAGTAAAAGGCAGACAATACCCAGGCTTAGTACCCATGACTCCATTTGAAAGCCTGCTCAATGATTATGACGCAGCGGCTGTGCTTACTTTCATCAGGAATTCCTTTGGTAACAAGACCGAACCAATTCTTCCCTGGCAGGTCAGTAAAGTTCGTACGGAGATCAAGGGCAAGCAAGGGTTTTACAGTCCCGATGAACTGTTGACCGCTCATCCCCATTGATTTTCAGGTTGCCCCTTTGCTTCGGGCACTAAAGATCATTAATAGCTTACACCTCTATTTCTTCGGCAATATCCTCGAGAGGATAGGTCCAAATTTCCGACAGGGTCGGATGATACCAATCTGCTTTTAGTAAATCTTGCACCGTCGCCTTCAAGGCAACAGCCACCGATAGGGAGTGAATCAATTCACCGGCATCCTTGGATACGCACTCAGCACCCAGAACAACCCCATTGGACCGATCCGCATGCACCGCCACATACCCATATTTCGCTTCCATGAGAATTGATTTCCCATGATCGTCGAAGGGAAAGGAAGCAGAAACTGGATCGAGTCCCCGTTCTCGAATTTGATCAGGTGACAGCCCTACCCGTGCGACCTGAGGATCAGTAAAGACAACCCCCAGTAAGTTGTCGTAATGAATGGGCTCAACTTTTTGCCCAAATGCATGACGGGCTGCGGTTTCCCCCTGCTTGATTGCAATATGAACAATTTCGTGAGGGCCAGCACAATCTCCGGCGGCATAAACATGATCGAGAGAAGTTTTCTGATACGCATTCGTGCGGATATGACCACTTTTTAAAAGCTCCACACCACACTCTTTCAGCCCAAGTCCCTGGGTGACAGGAGAACGGCCAAGGGCATGAAAGAGGAAGTTTGTCTCAGTAGAGCAGGAATTCCCGTTCCATTCATAGTTCACTCGTACCCGATCGTCCCCCAATGATTCGATGGATTGTAAAGCCGTATTGGTTTGAAGATCTATCCCATTGTCACGCAACGCCTGCCCAACCACAGCGCCTGCCTCGATTGAAAATTCCTTAAGTACCTGGTTACTTCTTTGCAGTTGAGTAACGCGGCAACCCACACGGACCAGAAACTGTGCCAACTCACAGGCAACAATTCCCCCGCCCAATACCACACATTCTTCGGGCAAAGTATCTAAATTCAACACATCATCACTGGTTTTGTAGGGAGCATGGGCCAAACCGGGAAGGTTTGGCGTTTTAATACCTGATCCGGTGGAGATTAAGATTTTTTGCCCATGAAGTTCGATGCCATCCTCAAGCCGAATGGTATGGGATCCGGAGAGAACTCCTTTTTGCCTGTAGAGGGAAAACCTCCCATCCTCCAATTGTTCCTTGCGGTAATCTGAAAATTCCTTGATCACTTCCCGCTTTCTTTGCTGCATAGCAGCCAGATTCGCCACTGGTTGACTACCCTTAAATCCAAATAAATCTCCTTGCTGAGCAAGATGGAGAACTTCAGCAGAATAGATCAAAGTCTTGGAAGGCATGCACCCCCTGAGAATACAAAGTCCACTCAGTTCGGATGCACCATCCACAACCGCTACCCGCTTCCCCAGTTCGTGGGCCGTACGGGCGGCGGCATACCCTGCACTTCCTCCTCCCAAAACAATAAAATCAAATTTTTGTGTTTCCCTATTCTTCATAATAACTTCGCTGATAATTTGATTAACTGACGATCCGCACTCGATTTGCAAACAAAGATGACTGCCCTTTGGGGACATTCGATTAATAGGCACACTATAATAGAATTGATTCGTTCACATTTTTTGCCAAAGATACATATTTCAAATGATCAAACTTCAAGAATATAAAGAGGGAGAAGTTGTTTTACCAGAAGGCGAGCTTGGCACTGGGTTCTGCATTTTGGAGAGCGGCGTCCTCGAAGTGATCCGGGACAACCGTGTTCTTAGTGAGATCGATATGAAAGGTGCCATATTTGGTGAACTTAGTGAAATCCTGGGCATGAAAAGGGATGCAGCCATCCGTGCGAAAACCGCAGCCAAGGTCCGTCATGTGGAGGAAAGTATTGCCGACATTGTCACGAAAAACCCCAAAGTAGCCCTCAAGCTTATCCGTACGCTCGGGCGCCGGTTATACAGGATGAACAAAATTGCCCCCAGGGGTGACTCCGACTTTAACATTTTCAAAAAAGCAGACGGGGGTAAGGTGCTTGATGTTACCGATAACACCATCCGGATACTGGTGGTGGACGATAAGCCCAATATCACCAAACAGCTGACCGACATGTTTGCGAAAAGCCAGTGGCAAGTCGAGGGAGCAAAGGATGAACAATGTGCCCTGGATGCATGTGAGCACAGTCACTACTCCGCCATACTCATCAGCATGGCGTTGCCCGGTGATTCCGCAATTGATTTGCGGAGAAAACTAAAAACCAATCACCGGGTGCTAAGCACCCCCGTTGTAGGTATGATCGTGATGGGCGATCAGGCTGCCCAAAAGAAAGCTTTGGATGCTGGTTTTGCTGACTGCATTACCAAACCATTTGACCAAAATAAAACGGATGCAGTCATGTATAAGGTTATGAACCTTGATTCATCCGCCCGATATTTCAAATTCATTGAGGACTATCTGCTTTTCGAACTACCCTCCGAACTCTCCCCGTTTGTCATTAATGACATTAAGGAGAATATGGACCAACGGATTCGCAACACCATTAACGAAGGAATCCTTAAACTGGTTATTGATGTTTCGTCCCTCCAAGAAGTGGAGGAAGAAGCCATTGAAGTGGTGGGTGAATTTGCAGAAAAAATAGAGGATATGAAGTTGCCCATGCGGGGTGCGATTATTGCAACCGGAGAGGATGCAGAAATGTGGAACAATCTTGATGGTTGTGAAAATTGGGCCATCTGTGAGAACCTTGAAGAAGCCAAAGAATCTTTTACCCGAGAGATTGAGGACGAAGAGGACTGATTTCATTGCTTCCCTTCTTTCTCTGCTGATCCTTTTCCCTGACTCCCCCCAACTGGTTTCCTCCTGATGTCCACCTCTACGGATGCCGAAAAAGCACGCCATGCCTTTCTTGAGTTTCAAAACCGGGTATGCGACCAGTTGCTTGACGAAGATCCAACCTGCAAATTTGTAGAAGAAGAATGGGAGCGTGAAGAAGGGGGCGGAGGAGTCACCCGGGCATTCGCAAAAGGAGGCTCCCTAGAGAAAGGTGGGGTGAATTTTTCCGATGTCCAGGGAACTGAACTCCCCCCTTCTGCCACACAAAACCGGCCGGAATTGTGCGGTCTGCCCTTTCGGGCAATGGGAGTTTCCGCAGTTTTCCACCCTTACAATCCCTATGTGCCCACGAGCCATGCCAATATCCGGTATTTTGAGGCAGGACCCGAAGATGAACCCGTTGCATGGTGGTTTGGAGGAGGCTTTGACCTAACTCCCTATTACCCCTTTTTAGAGGATGTGATTTTTTGGCACAAGCAGGCCAAATCTGTATGTGACCCATTTGGTGATGATCTTTATCTAAAATTCAAAAATTGGTGCGACCAATACTTTTTCCTCCCCCACCGAAACGAGACCCGTGGGGTTGGAGGATTATTTTTTGATGATTTGAACCTGGAGGATTTTGACCGCACCCTTGAATTTGCCTTAAAGGTAGGCAATTGTTTTTGTGATTCTTACTTTGAAATTTTTGAAAAAAGAAAGACCACTCCGTTTGGACAGAAACAGAGAAATTTCCAGAAATACCGCCGGGGTCGCTATGCCGAGTTCAACCTGGTGTATGACCGGGGCACTCTCTTTGGACTGCAGTCGAAGGGAAGGACCGAATCAATCCTCATGTCCATGCCACCCGAAGTATCCTGGACTTATGGTTGGACACCGGAAAAGAACTCCCCCGAGGAAGAACTTTATCGCTCCTACCTTCATCCACGGGATTGGTTAAAAGAAAAGCCATGACCGGACGAAGCTTATTTCAACAAACCCTTAAAGGCGAAAATCATAGCGGTCGCCCTCCCCTGTGGGTGATGAGACAGGCGGGCAGGTATCTCCCGGAATATCGAGAATTAAAAACCAAGCATTCTTTTGTCGAGATGGTTAAAACTCCAGAACTGGCAACTGAGGTGACTTTGCAACCTCTTCGTCGGTTTGAACTCGATGCAGCCATAGTCTTCAGTGATATTCTGGTGATTCCTGAGGCGATGGGTCAGCCTTATGATTTCAGAAATGGGGGCGGAATCGAAATGACAACCAAACTGACTCAGGACGATGATATCGAAAAACTTTCTGAATCTGGTATCGAAGATAAGCTCTCCTATGTTTCCGAAACTTTAAAAATTCTTCGAGAAGAACTCGGAGAAAACCATGCCCTGTTGGGATTCTGCGGTTCACCATGGACTCTCGCCTGCTATATGATTGAAGGTGGATCGGCAGATGGCTTCCCCAAGGCACTGGCATGGGCAAAAAATCGCCCAGCTTCCTTTCAGCGAATCCTTGAAAAGATCACCTCGGCTCTCATCGAATACATAAGGATGCAGGCAAAATGCGGAGTGGATGCCCTGCAGATTTTTGATAGTTGGCACAATCTTTGCCCCCCCGAACATTTGTGGGATTACTCCCTAAGATGGATTGCTCAAATTATTGAAAATGTGCCCAAAGACCTTTCCTTAATCGTTTATGCCAACTCCACGGTTGATGGATTATCTGAAATTGTCCGAACAGGTACAACCGCCCTGGGAGTTCATCACCAAGCCAGCCTTGAGCAAGCCCGAAAATTGTATCCTTGCCCTCTGGTACTGCAGGGAAACCTTAACCCTGAAGTGATGGAAACCCATGCAGACCATGTTGTCATGGAGACCACCAAAATTTTGGATTCCATGAAAAATGACCCAGCCCACATCATGAACCTGGGTCATGGAATCAGGCCAAATGCAAAAATTGAATGCATGGAAGCCCTTGTTTCTACCGTTCGTTCTTACAAGGATTGAGCCGTGCTTAAAAGGGGTTGCCCGTTTGGCGTTAAGGCACAAATCGAACTGACCGCTTCCTCGAAATCCTCATACCCTTCCACGATTTCTATTTCCATACGCAGATAATACAGGGGGATAACTGGCTTAAATTGCTCGGGTATCCTGACCGCATCTTTCTCGGTGGTTACCATCACTTCAACCCCTGCATTTTTTGCCTGCTGAAAAAGCCTGTCCAATTCCTCTTTTTCATAACGGTGATGATCGAGGAATCTTTTCTTGTACCTCAACTCGCCCGACATCCGATGAATTAATTGCTCAAAACCACGGGGGGATGCAATGCCTGAAAACATTCCCACATGGAGCTCATAAAGAAAGTTTAATTTCTGTTCGATCTTACCGTTTACCTCCCTGAAGACTTTAGGCTTATGGGCACAACGGATAATTTCCGCGTTCCGGTTGTGCCTTCGTATGGTTTCAAGTAATTCAAGCTGCGGTTCAACCTCGGACTTGGTTACCAGCACATATGATGCCCGGGAAAGATGGCGTACTGGTTCTCTCAGAATCCCACGGGGTAATAGTTTACGATTCCCAAATGGATTTAATTGATCAACCAGAAGGAGATTCATATCTGCATGAATGGGCAGGTATTGAAAGCCATCATCAAGAATTAAAACATCCACCCCAAATTCCTTTATGGCAAACTTACCAGCCCGCACCCTGTCTTTATCCGTTAAAACGATAACCCCAGGCAAATTGTGTGCCAGCATGTAGGGTTCGTCCCCAGCTTCCTCTGAATCAAGGAGTACGCGATGCCCATCACTGACCACCTTGGTGGATCCCTGTGTTTTCGATGAATTCTCCTCTTTGCTTTTGTATCCCCTACTAAGCACAGCCACTTTTTTCCCTTTTGCCTGAAGCTCTCGTGAAAGTCTTTCAACAACTGGGGTCTTTCCTGTCCCGCCCATGGTCAGATTTCCTACAACAATAACTAAACAATCCAGCCGGGTGGTATGGAGAAGAAAACTTTTGGAGTACAAAAGCAACCGGCTCCAAACAATCCCATAAAAAATATATGAAAATGGATTGAGGATAAGTCCAAACAACCGAGCAGAAATGGAAAGATCACGATCGTACAGCACGCCCTCAACGAAGCTTTCAAAATCGTTCCATTTTTGTTTTACCCAATCAAGCCCGCTTTGATGCTTCATAAGTCACTAAAATTAAGCCAATTCAAGTTTCTTTCAATCCGATTCCCCTTGTGATTCCTTTGATCCATTGACTTTTTTTGACTAAGGTATTTGATATTCCTCTTTTACCTAGACCAAATCATGCAGGTAACCCTTCTAAAATCAAAGCTTCATCGAGCACAAGTAACTGGCGTTAACCAGAATTATTCCGGCAGCCTTTCCATAGACCAGGATCTACTTGATGCGGCCGGTTTTTTGCATCATGAGAAAATCCTGGTGGGAAATATTACCAACGGGGAAAGGTTTGAAACATATTGTATTCCCGCCCCTCGAGGCTCAGGTGAAATTGCCCTAAATGGGGCTGCCGCACATAAGGGAAAAATTGGTGATTTTTTGGTAATTCTCACTTTTGTCTCACTCAATCCCGATGAAGCTGCAGTTTGGGAACCTAAGCTCGTCCTGGTAGGCAAGAAAAACCTAAAGCATGAAATTATCTCCTCCCCAGCTCCTCTTTCCCATGATTGATTATAAATTGCATATTCCTGGTCCGGTAGATGTATCTGCCGAAGCCTACCAAGCCATGTCAACCCGCGTTATGGGGCACAGAAGTCCAGACTTTGTAGATCTGTACCAATCTTGCCAGCCGCAATTGCAGGAACTTTTTCAAACTAAAGACCCGGTGTTCCTTTCCACTTCGAGTGCCTGGGGAGTTATGGAAGGTGCCGTTCGTAACTTGTGTGCCAAAAAAACGCTTTGTTGTATGTGTGGTGCATTTTCAGACAAATGGCTGGATGTGGCACAGCGGTGTGGAAAAGAAGCAGATGGTTTGGCAGTTGAATGGGGAACCCATATTGATCCAGTATTGCTCGATCAAAGGTTATCGACCGGGGAATACGATCTGGTAACCCTGGTACACAACGAAACTTCCTGTGGAATGATGAACCCTCTTGAGGAAATCATGAAAGTCTTGGCAAAATATCCCGATGTTATTTCGGTAATTGATACAGTCAGTTCTTTTTCGGTAGTTCCGATCCCCAAAGATCTTTGGGGAATCGATGTGATCCTTACTGGCTCCCAAAAGGCCCTTGCCCTCCCCCCTGGGCTCGCTTTACTGACCGTATCCGAACGGGCCTTTACCAGGGCCGAAAGTATTGAAGGCCGGGGTTATTATTTCGATTTTATTGAATTCCTCAAAAATCACGAAAAAGGCATGACCCCCAGCACTCCTGCCATTCCTCAGATTCACGGCCTTAAATATACCCTGGATAAGATTTTTTCTGAAGGTGTGGAAGCCAGGCATAACCGCCATGCCCGTTTAAACGAAATGGTTCATCATTGGGTTGAGGAAAAAGGATTTGTTCTATTACCTGAAAAACAATATTCCTCCAAATCCCTCACCTGTGTCCGCAATAACCTGGAAATGGATGTCGGAGGGTTTGTCAAAGCTCTCCGGGTTGAGAAGAAACTGGCGATTGATGGAGGTTATGGAAAAATTAAAGGGAAAACATTCCGTATTTCTAACATGGGCAATGAGACGGATGAATCTATGTCTCACTTACTCAAATCCATGGATGATGTATTGCCCCGCTTCTTACCCGCTTAACCCTAAAAGATTCCAGCATAAACTTTGATCCGACCCCCAGCATTCCTCCGAAAAGGCCAATGAAAAAACTTATAATAGCAGAAAAACCTAGTGTTGCACGTGATTTGGCCAAGGCTTTGGGCAATGTACCCAAAAAAGAAGATTACTTTGAGAACGAGGAATGGATTATTGACAGTGCCATCGGGCATTTGGTCGAGTTGTACATGCCTGACGATTTTGACAAGAAGTTAAAGGCTTGGAAAATAGCCAACCTCCCCATTATTCCGCCTAAGTTCGAGCTGAAACCCGTGGCAACCGCCAAGAAAAAGTTCCAGAGCTTAAAAAAGCAGCTCAAAAGAAAGGATGTTGATTTTGTCATTAATGCCTGTGACGCAGGCCGGGAAGGAGAGCTCATCTTCAATTACATCCACGAGCTTTCCGGCTCCAAACTTTCGATCAAGAGGCTGTGGCTTTTGTCCATGACCGACAAATCAATCCGTGATGCATTTGAACACCTTCGTGAAGGCAGTCAAATGCAGCCCCTCCTTGATGCGGCCAGATGCCGGTCGGAATCAGATTGGCTCATTGGAATTAATGGAACCCGGGCAGTTACCATCAAGCGGAACAAGGCGAGCAGCAGGCAGGTGTCCACAGTTGGGAGGGTACAAACCCCCACCCTCTCCCTTGTAATTGAACGGGAACACGAGATCCAAAGCTTTAAGCCGCAGACTTACTTTACCATCCGGGCAAATTTTGAAATTCCCCATGGAACTTATCAAGGGATTTACCAAAAACCAGACTTTAAGAAAGACGATCAAAATGACCGTGACCGCATAGACCGGATATGGGATAAGGAGGAAGCCGAATCGATTTTTGAAATGGTTGAGCAGGCAAGCAATTGTCCGGTTACTGAAGCCAAAAAACGATCCAAACAAAGCTCGCCCAGACTTTACGACCTTACCACGCTGCAACGGGAAGCTAACCGCTTGCACAGCCTTCCGGCAAGTCGGACTCTTCAGATTGCCCAAGCGCTCTATGAAAAGCACAAAGTAATCACTTACCCGCGTACTGACTCCAAGGCTTTGCCCGAAGATTATGTAGCTACCTGCCAGGATTTATTGAAAAGAGTAACTGGGGACTATCAACCCTTTGCCGCCTCGGTTCTTCAGCATAACTGGATCAACCCCAGCGACAAAAAAGTATTTAACAATAAACAGATCAGTGATCACTTTGCGATTATTCCCACCCCGACCAGTCCTTCCAAACTCGATCCCACGGAATGGAAAATTTACAACCTGATTCTCAAGAGGTTTATTGCGGTATTCTATCCACCTGCGGAGTGGGATATTACCACGCGGGTCACAAGTGTTGCCCATCATTCCTTCAAAACCGAAGGGAAGGTGTTGGTCGATCCATCCTGGTTGTCAATTTATGGTAAAGATCAAGCAACTGAAGACAATTTGCCTGCTCTTGGCTCAGAAAAAGAGTCTACATTTCTTGATGCCGAGTTAATTTCCGATGAAACAAACCCTCCCCCCCGTTACACCGAAGCCACCCTGCTATCTGCTATGGAAGGTGCCGGCAAACTGGTTGATGACGAGGAAATTGCTGAGGCACTCAAAGAAAAAGGCTTAGGCACACCAGCCACGAGGGCTTCCACTATTGAGCATCTGATTAAAGAGAAGTATCTTCGGAGAGAGAGTACCGAACTATCCCCCTCCTTAAAGGCAGAGGATCTCTTTCAGTTTTTACATGCTGCCGGGGTGGAAGTATTGACCAGTCCAGCTATGACCGGCGAATGGGAACAAAAACTTAGACAAATTGAAGAAGGAAAATTGTCGAGGACCTCCTTTATGGATGAGATTTCCAGACTGACCCGAGAATTTGTAGAAAAAACAACCGGTTTTGATGAAACCAGTGCATCTCTTAAGGAAACAAACCTACGCTCGCCCCTGGATGGGCAACCCTTGTTCGAAGGACTTAATTTTTATCAAAATACAACCGGTGATTTTAAAATTTCTAAAAATATTGCCGGCCGTCGTCTCACTGTGGATGAGGTGGGGGTACTACTGAAAGATAACCGAGTCGGTCCACTGGACGATTTCATATCCAAAACCGGCAAGAGGTTCTCTGCTATGCTGAAGATGGAAGAGGACTACAAAATCAGCTTTCTTTTTGACAACTCAAGGGATGAACAAGAGGAATCTGTGGAAAAGGATATGATTAAAACAGCCCCAGTTGTGAGCGACTGCCCGATTTGCGATGGGTCAGTTCATCAGACTGACCTGTCTTACCTCTGCTCCAACAACAAAAGAATTGCGGAAAACGGCTCCTGTACTTTTCGCATTACCCGAAAATTACTCGATAAAGAAATACCCTTGGAGGAATTCCAAAAGCTGATTAACGAGAAGAAAACTGGATTAATTAAAGGGTTTATATCAAGAAGAACCAAAAGACGCTTTGATGCTAATTTACTGCTCAAAGACAATGGATCCATTGGGTTTGATTTCCCACCAAAGAAAAAGAAATCTGCCTGAGCCGGTTTTCCTGTATGCCCATTTTCAAGTATCTAGTCTTAAACAAAAGCAATATTCCGCAATATATTGAAATTGAGCAACCAGTGAATGAGGAACCCCTAGTCGAGCATCCTTTAACTGGTGAACCCATAGAAAGAGTCCTTTACGCTCCCACCATAACCCTTAATCATTCTTCCATTCGGGAAAAAAAGACCCTTTCTGCAGATCATTTAAAAAAGCACGGCTTTTCGGTTTTCCAAAAAAATAAAAATTCAAAGGATTACACTCAAACCCTTGGGGGAAACCCTAATATCAACCCTTCAAATGGCTGAATCATTCTCAAAATCTGGGAAACCAAACTGGTTAAGAGCCAAGTTGCCCTCCGGTCCTGAATACGGAAGAGTCCGGAATTTGGTTGATAAAAATCAACTGCACACAGTTTGCCAGAGTGCACAATGCCCGAATATGGGGGAATGCTGGTCCCGGGGCACGGCCACACTGATGATCCTTGGAAATATTTGCACCAGGGCATGTACCTTTTGCGCCATCCAAACAGGAAAGCCTACAGAACTGGATTTGGCAGAACCCCCCAGAGTCGCGGATGCAGTTGCCAAAATGAGCCTCAAACACTGTGTGCTTACTTCCGTTGCCCGTGACGACCTACCGGATGGCGGGGCTAAAGTATGGGCTGCCACCATTCGTGCAGTCAGAAACCGCAACCCCGAAACTGCTATTGAAGTATTGGTTCCGGATTTCAAAGGAAATTTCCAGTCCCTTGATCTAGTACTGGATGCCAAGCCTGACATTTTTAACCATAACCTGGAAACCGTCGAACGCTTACAAAAACCCATTCGCAAAACCGCAAATTACCAAAGAAGCCTCGACGTTCTTGCTCATGCAAAAGGTCGTGGGTTCCCCATAAAATCAGGTATTATGCTTGGGCTTGGGGAAAAAGAGGACGAAATCAGAAAGGCCCTCCGTGATTTAGCAGAAATTGGACTCAATGTATTGACCCTTGGCCAATATCTGCAGCCAAGTGCTGAATATTCACCAATTGATCGCTGGGTAACGCCAGATGAGTTTGATTCATGGAAAATTGAAGCCCTGGACCTTGGTATCGATGTGGTTGAGTCAGGACCACTCGTGCGTTCGTCCTATCATGCAGATGAACAGTCAGATAGATTTGCCAGCCAATCCAAACTTCCAGAACTAACTGCTTAATCATTCCTATGGACAAACCGTAACGGTTTTTGTCTCTTGTCGATTATTTGACCAATAGAAAAGGCGTTTCCCGAGGGAAACGCCTTTTCAAATTTAAGTGCAAGACAGATTCTTACATCATACCATGGTCGTGACCGTGTCCGCCAGGAGCAGGTTTTTCTGCTTCTGGAATATCGGTGATCATGCAGTCGGTGGTTAACAGAAGACCGGATACCGACCCTGCATTTTGCAATGCAGTACGGGTAACCTTAGTTGGGTCAACAACACCAGCTTTAATCAAGTCTTCGTAGGTGTCAGTAGCCACATTATAACCCATTCCAGACTTGGACTTGAGCACTTGTTGAACAACCAACGAACCTTCTACACCCGCATTGTCGCAAAGCTTGCGCAAAGGAGACTCAATCGCACGACGGACAATACCGGCACCAATTTGCTCATCACCCTCAAGGGTTTCTGCTGATTTTTCAATTGCATTGGCGGCACGGAGGAGAGCAACACCACCACCAGGAAGAATACCTTCCTCAACGGCAGCACGGGTGGCATGTAAGGCATCTTCAACCCGAGCTTTCTTTTCCTTCATTTCAGGCTCGGTAGCTGCACCCACATTAATCACTGCAACGCCACCTGCCAACTTAGCGAGACGCTCCTGAAGTTTTTCGCGATCGTAATCGGAAGTGGTCTCATCAATTTGACGACGGATTTGCTTAACGCGTCCCTGAATATCGGATGCTTTTCCTGCACCTTCAACAATCACGGTGTTTTCCTTGTCAACTGATACCCGTTTGGCTTGTCCAAGATCGGCAAGCTGAACATTCTCCAATTTGATACCAAGGTCTTCGGTAAGGCAACGTCCACCGGTAAGGATAGCGATATCACGAAGGATTTCCTTGCGGCGATCTCCAAAGCCTGGAGCTTTTACTGCACAAGCATTGAGGGTTCCGCGAAGTTTGTTCACTACCAAGGCAGCCAAGGCTTCACCTTCGATATCTTCTGCAATGATAAGCAGAGGTTTGCCTTGCTTGGAAACCAACTGAAGGAGAGGAAGCAACTCATTTAAAGCACTGATCTTTTTCTCATGGATGAGAATGTAGCAGTCTTCGAGGGCTGTTTCCATGGTTTCGTTGTTGGTGCAGAAGTAAGGACTAAGATATCCTTTATCAAACTGCATACCCTCAACTACGTCTAAAGTAGTCTCAATACTTTTAGCCTCTTCAACTGTAATGGTGCCATCCTTGCCAACTTTGTCCATTGCATCAGCGATAATTTCACCGATTTCATTGTCCCAGTTAGCAGATACAGTGGCGACCTGACGGACTTCTTCGCGGTCGGAAACTTTTTTACTGTCACGGAGCAATTTAGCCACACCAGCTTCGACTGCTTTGTCGATTCCGCGTTTCAGGTAAACCGGATTGGCTCCCGCAGCAACATTTTTGAGACCTTCACGGTAAATTGCTTGGGCAAGAACGGTTGCGGTAGTGGTACCATCTCCAGCTAGATCGGAAGTTCTGGATGCAACCTCACGAACCATTTGGGCACCCATGTTTTCATAGGGATCTTCAAGCTCAATCTCCTTCGCAACAGTTACACCGTCTTTGGTGACCGTTGGAGAACCGAATTTTTTGTCAATCAAGACATTACGACCCTTAGGTCCAAGCGTTACGCTGACTGCGTCAGCAAGTGTCGACACGCCTTTAAGAATTTTCTTGCGGGCGGCTTCGTCGAATAGAATTTGTTTAGCCATTTTTACTTCTTTGTTTTTGGAAGTTTACGATTTGTGAATGAATCAACCAATAATCCCGAGGATATCTTCCTCGCGGAGAATCTTGTACTCGACATCCTCGACTTTTACATCGGTTCCGCCGTATTTACTGATTAAGACTTTGTCTCCCTTTTTTACTTGAAAGGGAACATCATTGCCAGAGTCGTCCTTTTTCCCTGTACCCAGGGCGACAACTTCCGCTTCTTGCGGCTTTTCTTTAGCTGAATCAGGGATGATGATCCCGCCCTTTACTTGCTCGTCTTCATCGACTTGCTTTACCAGAACGCGATCTCCCAGTGGAGTGATTTTTGGTTTACTCATATTCCTTAGTTTTTGGGTTTAGTTAGATTATATTTTATGATTAACAGGCGGAAGTAAGGTGCATGAGCACCAACATCCTAAATTTTGGAGAAGCAGTTTTTCAGGATCCCTTCTTTTCTTCCTTATCATCGTCAACCACTTCAAAATCGGCATCGACGATGTCATCTTCTTTGGATTTTTCACTGCCTCCCGACTGTGTCTTTGCACTGTCTTCGCCAGATGAGGAGGAAGAATCAGACCCCGCTTGGGCGGCTTGTTTGGCCAGTTCCTCAAAACCCTTTTCTAATTTTTGCTTGGCTTCTTTGAGGGATGAAGGTGTGGAGGACGGTTCATCCAATACTTTTTTAGCATCGGAGAGCATATCGCCTATTTTCTTTTTTAAATCTTCAGGTGCCTTATCTCCGAGATCGGACAATTGCTTTTCGCATTGATAGACCAAGGAATCCAATTCGTTGCGGGTTTGAACAGATTCTTTTTTCTCTTTATCCTGCTCTGCAAATTTTTCTGCTTCCTTCTTAAGTCGCTCAACTTCCTGTTCGTCCATGCTAGAGGAACCGGAAATGGTAATTTTTTGATCCTTGCCAGTATCCTTATCCTTGGCGGTTACATTAAGAATACCGTTAGCATCGATGTCGAAAGTTACCTCAATTTGGGGCGTTCCGCGGGGTGCGGGACGGATACCATCAAGCTTGAAAGTCCCAAGGGTTTTGTTGTCCTGCGACATGGCTCGCTCGCCTTGCAAAACCACAATATCAACTGCAGGCTGGTTATCAGCAGCGGTTGAAAAAACCTGTGATTTTTTGGTTGGAATTGTGGTGTTACGCTCAATCATTGGAGTCGAAACAGCCCCTGCAGTCTCAATACCCAAGGTCAGTGGAGTGACATCCAAAAGCAATACATCGTTCACATCTCCCTGAAGAACCGCTCCCTGAATTGCTGCTCCAATGGCAACCACCTCATCGGGGTTGACCCCTTGGTGAGGGTCTTTGCCACCCAGTTCTTTGGCAATTTCAACCACGCGAGGACTTCGGGTCATACCCCCAACTAAAACCAGGTTGCCAACCTCTCCGATGCTCAACCCGGAATCATCCAAGCAGGATTTGAAGGGATTCTTGGTTCTCTCGTACAAATCGTCACATATCTGCTCCAGTTTTGAACGGGAAAGAGTGACATTCAAATGCTTAGGTCCAGATGAGTCTGCAGTGATAAAAGGAAGATTGATATCAGTGGATTGGGAAGATGAAAGTGCCATCTTCGCTTTTTCCGCTTCTTCTTTTAGGCGCTGCATGGCCATAGGATCTCCAGCCAGATCAATTCCCTGCTCTTTTTTAAAATCTTCTACCAGCCAATTAATGATTTTATCATCCCAGTTATCTCCACCCAATTGAGTATCGCCGTTGGTTGCCTTAACTTCGAAAACACCATCGGCAATTTCTAATACACTTATGTCAAATGTTCCACCACCCAGGTCGTAAACTGCAATCGTTTCCTCGCCCTTCTTGTCTAAACCATAGGCAAGTGAGGCAGCGGTGGGCTCATTAATAATTCTTAAAACCTCTAATCCGGCGATAGCCCCCGCATCTTTGGTTGCACGGCGCTGATCATCGTTAAAGTAAGCGGGAACTGTAATAACTGCCTGAGTAACGGCTTCACCAAGATAAGCTTCTGCATCGGCCTTTAATTTAGCCAGGACCATGGAAGCAATTTGTTCTGGCATGAAAGTTTCCGTCTTACCATCGATTTCGCATTCAATGACGGCGGCACCGTTCTTTCCTTCGGTAACCTTGAATGGCAGTGTACTTACCTCGTCCTTGATTTCATCAAATTTACGCCCAATCAACCTTTTGGCTGAAAAGATCGTATTGCGTGGATTCGTAACTGCCTGGCGCTTTGCAGCTTGCCCAACAATCCTCTCTCCCGACTTGGAAAATGCCACAATGGAAGGAGTGGTACGGTTGCCCTCTGAATTAGGAATTACCTTGGGCTCGCCCGCTTCCATAACGGCCATGCATGAATTACTTGTACCTAAATCTATGCCTAATATTTTACTCACGACTCCTTACTTGCATATATTGTGCCTCTTTAAATAAATCCTTAAGTCTATATTATTCAATGCCTTACATGAATACAAAGTCAGAACCAAACACACATTGGAAAAAAGTTGTGACAGCATGTCTCTTTTGGTGTCACACCCATTGGCACGGTGAGACACGGAATTAAATAGGTTCCTTATCTAAAGGCAGGGGATCTTGATCTCCAGAGGGATGGTCGTCCAAGGTGTCCAGTATTTCCATTACCCGATTCCCTCGTTCGATACCAAGGTCTCTGACAAACTGTAGTTTGGGAGAGTATTTTAAAATAACATGCTTACTCACAACACCCCGGATTTCGCCCGCATGCTTGCTAAAGAATTGCTGGGCTTGTC
This sequence comes from uncultured Opitutales bacterium, assembly GCA_938091675.1. GTDB lineage: Bacteria > Verrucomicrobiota > Verrucomicrobiia > Opitutales > Seribacteraceae > Chordibacter. Next base: position 28,970 of record CALKMX010000055.1, on the reverse strand, counting down.
TGGCACACAAATCATCCCCAATCACAGAATAGGCTACGGTTGCATTTCTTAAATCTGCCGCGACATCAACGGAGGTAATTGTCCACCGTACAGTTTCAGCTCCGTAACGGGTACTTAGGTAAAGACCGATTTCCCGCCTTACCAACTCGTTGATCCTTGCCAAACGCAGGCTCATCGGATCCGGTTTTGTGGGTTAAAGAGTTGGACGGATCTTATCGATCTCAAAGGTTTCGATAATATCTCCCTCCGCGTATTTGTCAAAGGAGTCCAATCGCATACCACATTCAAAGCCTGCCTTAACATCAGTAACATCGTCTTTAAAGCGGCGCAGAGTATCGATTTTTCCTTCGGCGATTACTTCACCACCGCGGACCAAACGTGCACCCTTATTACGGGTAATTGTGCCCTCCATTACCATACAACCGGCAACCGTCCGCCCTTTACTAACCTTAAAGACTTGGCGAATCTCAGCACGACCTGTCTTGTTTTCGATCAGTTCAGGCTCAAGCAGTTCAGACATATTTTCCTTAACCAGGTCAATAATCTGATAAATAATGGTATTTTGAAAAACATTGACCCCAAGATGTTTGGCTTCGCCCATCACTCCATTTTCCAGTTTCACATTGAAACCGAGAATATCGGCATTGGAGGTGTTGGCCATTTTTACATCATTCTTGGTAATCTGTCCGACATCTGAATGAATAATTTCAAGTGCTACTTTGTCACTCTCTATAAGCTCGAGGGAATCCTTGAGTGCTTCAACTGAGCCCCGTACGTCTCCCTTGATAATAACCCGGTAACTGGTCGACTTACTTTTGCTGATCGCAGCAAACAAAGCATCCACTGCGGCAGAGTTTTCTGATTCATCCCCGTCTTTTTCCTCTACCACAGGAGGTTCTTCAGGAGTTGCGAGCAGTTTCTTTTCCAATTGAGCATGTTCTTCCGCTTCATTTCTGGCGGCTCGCTCATTTTTGGCACCCTTACAAATTGCACCACAGTCCGGAACTTCAGACCAGCCAAGCACATTGACGGGAGTGGAAGGGGGAGCTGATTTAACCAGGTTCCCCTGATCATCAATCATCGCCTTAACCTTGCAGTACACAGATCCGCAGTGAAAAGAGTCACCTACCTTAAGAGTTCCTTTCTGGACGATTATAGTGGCCGTGGGTCCTCGACCTACTTCCATTCTTGCCTCAATCACAATTGCTTCGGGAACGGCTGTTGGGTTTGCTTTCAGTTCCATTAATTCTGTCTGAAGCAAAATCATGTCCAAGAGCTCATCAATATTGTCGCCCTTAAGTGCTGAAATCGGAACCGTCACGACATCCCCACCCCAATCTTCCGCAGGGATTGATCTCTCCTGCATCTGGGTCTTCACTTTGTCAATATCTGCTCCTTTTGAATCAGTCTTATTAATGGCAACCATCAGGGAGGACTGGGAACGCTGAGCGAACTTTAGAGCTTCCTCCGTTTGAGGCATAAAACCGTCGTCCGCAGCAATAACCAATATGCTCACATCCGTGAGGTTAGCCCCGCGCTCTCTAATTTTAGAAAAGGCAGCGTGACCAGGCGTGTCTAAAAAAGTGATTTTTTGTCCGTTGTGGTCAATTTGATAGGCTCCCACATGCTGGGTGATCCCACCCGCTTCTCCACTGACCACATTGGCCTTTCGGATGGTGTCCAAAAGTGTGGTTTTACCATGGTCTACATGACCGAGTATACAGACTATTGGAGGGCGAGGTTTAAGAAACTTCTCATCGTTTTCATCGATCTGCTCTTTGACCTTTTTAACCTGTGGTTCAGCTTTTTCCCCACGATGGCGGATTTCTAATTCAAATCCTTTGGACTTAGCAAGCTTACTGGCTACATCCTCTTCGATAGTTTGGTTCATCGAAGCAAAAATTCCCATCTCCATGAGCTCAGAAATGAGTTGGAAGGGCTTTAGTCCGATCAAGCCAGCAAAATCGCGAACCACGATGGGTGGCTTAACGATGATCAGGTTACCTTCAACTATGCCAACCGAATCATCCGGAGAGGAAGGACTTGAAACTGGTAAAGTGGGTGTTACGGAGGCTTTTGCCGGGGGCGGAGGTGGAGCACCTGCGCTTTTTACTTGGGGCGGCGGCAGACTGGGTGCGGCTCCGGCAGTTTCGGGGAGGTCAGGGGCAGTTTGCTGAACTTCCTGAATGGTTTCTTTGGGTAATGCCTCTACACGAGAAGCTTCCTCTGCATCTTTGACCGCCTGTTCGGCTTGTTCTTTTTTTTCACGCTCCCGGTCCAAGTCCTGTTTCGTTTTAACAAAAGGAATATCGGCAGGTTTTTCTTCCTCCAATTCCTCCGCTACCTGAGGGGCGTCCGAATTTTCAGAAACAACCCCTTGTTTGCTTAGTTCTTCGATCAACGATTGGGCGGTAATATTATCAATGCTAGAAGATGCACTCTTCACATCATATCCACGCTCAACCAAGATTTCTATGACCTCCTTGCTCGTTCTGTTGGTCTCTTTGGCAATCGCGTGAATTCGAACACTCATAAATTTTTAATGGGAATACGGTGAAAAGATAAATATCAAGAGGCTGGATCGGAAGATTCAGTAGAAACCTTTTCCAAAATATGCTGAGCGGTTGTGTCATCAAAGCCGAGCCCCACGAGATCGGTGTGGGTGACACCTTCGAAGGCTTCAGGACTCACCAGACCAAAAGCGACCAGACGGTCCGCAACCTCAAATTCTATACCAACCGAAGTAAGTCCCTCGGCAGCCTTTGCCTTCCTCTCATCAAACCCAACTTCCTTCACCACAACTTTGCCAATATCGAGCTTCCAACCTAGCAAACGGGAGGTTAAGCGGGCATTTATGCCTTTACGGCCTATGGCGACGGAAAGATCGTCCTCTTTCACTTCAAAATACATCCTGCGCTTGTCACGATCAAGGGTCACATTTTGCGGGACGGCTGGCTTTAAGGCTTCCACCAGTTGTTCGACGGGATCCTCAAACCAGCGTACAATGTCTACCTTCTCACCATTCATTTCACGAACGATGCTCTTTACGCGTCCTCCTCTGGCACCCACACAAGCTCCCACGGGATCGACTTTTGGGTCTGTGCTTTTGACGCATACTTTGGTGCGGTAACCTGGCTCCCGTGCCATCGCCGCGAGTGACACCGTGCCGTCTGCTATCTCGGATACTTCCATATCAAAGAGCTTCCGGACAAAATTCAGGCTGGAACGGCTAAGAATCAATTCTGGTCCCCTCCCCTGTTGTTCAAGCTTTACAAGCAAGCAACGAATTCTTTCACCCGGTACCCAGTCTTCTCCAGGGGCTTGCTCACGCCAGGGTAAAAGTGCCTCTGCTTTGCCCACTTCAACAATCAGGTCTCCCCGTTCCTTGCGTCTGACCGTGCCAGTAACCAGGTTACCCACTTGGTCACGAAACTCGTCGTAAATGTGTTCCTTTTCAAATTGGCGGAGTCTTTGCTTGATTGCCTGCTCAGCTGTTTTGGCAGCAATACGACCCAGGTATGCTGGATCCATTTCCCTTTCCACAATGTCTCCAATCTGGGGATTGTCGGCGTAAAGGCGGGCTTTATCCACATGTATTTCCTTAGCCGTATCGGAGACAGACTCGACCACCTTGAGCAGGGTCCATGCCTGGAGTGATCCGTTTTTGGGATTTATCTCCACCCGAACCTCGCTTGGCTCAGAGTTGGCACCGCCACGTTCGGCTGCCGCTTTGACGGCATTTTCGATCGTGGCGATCATGTCGGGGCGGCTTATCCCCTTCTCTTTTTCCATGTATTCAAGGACTGCGAGTATTTCGCTGCTCATGGGACGGATATTATATAAGGTTAATTGAAGTAAAAAAAAAGACGAGCGAAAGGCCCGTCCCTTGTGGACTAGACTGTGATTAAAGAATCTAAAGTATCAAACGGGTCCTTTTTGTCAACGAATACATCACGCAATTAAAGTCATCTTTTTTTCCTCTTTGCACAAGTCCACTCATCGATTAGTACTAAGTGTTTTTTTGATGAAAATTATTCGTTTCACCAACCTGCCCGGAGATGGAATCGGGCCTGAAGTAATGTCGGTAGCCCTTGAAGTTCTGGAAAAAACCGGAGAGGTTTACGGCTTCGCGTGCGAGACCACTGCCCATGATGTGGGTGGCATTGGAATTGATAACCATGGAAAGGCACTTCCCCAGTCCACCCTCGATGCATGCAAGTCGGTTGATGCCATTCTTTTTGGGTCGGTGGGGGGGCCAAAGTGGGAAAACCTCCCCCCTAAGGAACAACCTGAGCGTGCCGCTCTTCTTCCCCTCCGAAAAGCCTTTGAGCTTTTTGCAAACCTCCGGCCGGGCAATTTATTTCCGGAATTAGCGGACCTATCCCCCCTGCGATCCGATGTGGCCAGTGCTGGGATCGATGTTTTGTGCGTTCGCGAGTTGACCGGAGGAATCTATTTTGGTCAGCCCAAGAATACCCGAACCCTTGAAGATGGTCAAAAAGAAGCGGTTGATACTATGGTCTACCGGACAGGAGAAATTCAAAGAATTACCGAAGTTGCGGTTAAAGCGGCGGCTCTACGAGACAAGAAAATCTGCTCGGTCGATAAGGCCAATGTTTTGGAAACTTCGATACTCTGGAGACAAACGGTGTCTGAATGTGTCCAAAAACTCGATCCATCCATTGAGCTTTCCCACATGTATGTGGACAATGCGGCGATGCAACTGGTCAGAAACCCCAATCAATTTGATGTCTTGCTCACCGAAAATATGTTTGGTGATATTTTATCCGATGAACTTGCGGTAATATGCGGATCGCTGGGGATGCTCGCATCTGCCAGCCTGGGCACGGGCACAAATTCCAACAATTTCCCTTTTGGGCTCTATGAACCTGCTGGTGGGACCGCCCCAGATATTGCCGGCAAAGGCGTGGCCAATCCCTGTGCACAGGTGCTCAGTGCTGCCCTGATGTTACGATACAGTTTTGGTTTGGAAGAGGCCGCGCTTGCCATTGAAAATGCGGTTAAAGAAACCATTCGTTCCGGTTTAAGAACAGGGGATATTGCCCAGGGTGCTCCTGCGGTTGGAACCACTGAAATGGGATCGGCCATTCTCTCCCGTATTGCATAATCTTTTGAATTCCTGCCCATGAAAGCACGCGAGATCAGACAATCGTTTCTCGATTTTTTCGCTCAAAAAGGTCACCAGGTCGTTCCTTCCGCCCCCCTTCTCCCGGAATCTCCCAATTTGCTTTTCACCAATGCGGGCATGAACCAGTTTGTTCCATATTTCCTGGGGGATCAACAAGCCCCCTACTTACGAGCCGCAGATACTCAGAAATGTATCCGGGCCGGAGGGAAACACAATGATTTGGAAGATGTGGGCCTAGACACTTACCACCACACCTTTTTTGAAATGCTAGGGAATTGGTCCTTCGGGGATTATTTTAAGAAAGATGCGATCGAATGGGCCTGGGAATTGTTGGTTAAAGTTTGGAAATTCCCGCCGGAACGCCTCTATGCCACGGTTTATCACCCCGGTGATGGAGACCCCGCATCCTTTGATGAAGAGGCTCACTCGATATGGTCTGAAATTTTCCAATCTGCCGGCCTCGACCCTTCCCTGCATGTGGTTACTGGAGGGAAGAAAGATAACTTTTGGATGATGGGGGAGACGGGGCCCTGTGGCCCATGCTCCGAACTCCATCTCGACCTCACCCCAGAAGGTGACAGCCAGGGTAAACTTGTCAACCAGGACTCCCATCTTTGCATCGAAATATGGAACTTGGTCTTCATTCAGTTCAATGCGGACAGAGACGGCAATTTTTCTCCCTTGCAAGCAAAGCATGTGGACACCGGGATGGGGTTTGAACGGGTGGCCGCAGTCATCCAAGCCACCAAGAATTTTACCGATTTTTCCCATCCTGCCTCCAATTACGACACCGATGTTTTCTCCCCCATTTTTGAAAAACTTCAGGAAATGTCGGGAAAGTCTTATCAATCGACCCTGCCCAAAGACGGTAAGCCCAAAACCCAGCAGGAAGAAATTGATGTTGCCTTTCGGGTCATTGCGGACCATCTCCGCTCCCTCGCGTTTTCTATTGCCGATGGTATCCTCCCCGGCAATAACGACCGCAATTATGTCCTTCGCCGGATTCTCCGCCGCGGGGTAAGGTATGGCCGGACTCTCGGATTCTCGGATCCCTTTTTCCACAAACTCGCCCCGGTTTTAATCGGGCAGATGGGAGATGTTTTTCCCGAACTCAAACAGAGGAGCAGCTTGATTGTTAAAACTCTCAAATCGGAAGAGGAGTCTTTCAACAAAACACTCGATCGGGGAATTGAACTTTTTCGTCGCGAAACCAGTGGCTTATCGGAGGGTGATATACTATCCGGAAAGTTCGCCTTCAAACTTTACGACACCTACGGATTTCCGTTTGATCTCACCGAATTGATGGCCAGAGAAAGCGGGTTGGGCATCAATCATCCAGAGTTCGAACAGGAAATGAACGAGCAGAAAAAAAGGGCCAGAGACGCCCACAAATCTGTCGATATATTGGTCAATACTGTTCAGCAATCCGAAGATTCAACTGAATTTTGCGGCTATAAACGGTCTAATTTGACCAACTTTTCTGCAACTTGTACCGGCTTGGTCAAGTCGGCTGATAAAAACTTTTTGCTCGTCGACAAATCCCCTTTTTATGCCGAAATGGGAGGCCAGGCTGCTGATACTGGGACTGTGACTGTTGCAGACTCTGTTTTGCAAGTAACAGGCGTATCCAAAGACGCCAACGGGCGTTTTCTGCATGAACTGGATGGCGAGCCCTCCGTAGAAGAATTGGCAGGGTTACCCGTTACTTTGAATGTCGACCTGCCCAGAAGGTTCGCAATCCAACGCCATCATACCGCCACCCATATTTTGCATTGGGCCTTGCGGGAAGTTTTGGGTGACCATGTGCGCCAGGCTGGATCTCTTGTTCAGGAAGACAGGTTGCGCTTTGACTTTTCTCACTTTGAGGCGGTATCTCCAGAACAGCTCAAAACCATTGAGCATCTGGCCAATCAAAGGCTTTTGCAGAACGATGAACTCAAAGCCTATGAAATCCCTTTTGCAGAAAAGCCGGAAGGGGTAATTGCCTTTTTTGGAGACAAGTATGGTGAATTTGTAAGGGTGGTGGATTTAGGGGGATGGAGCATGGAACTTTGTGGGGGCACCCATGTACGATCAGGTGGTGAAGTGGGATCCATCTGCCTGGTATCAGAATCGGGAATATCTGCTGGTACCCGCCGGCTCGAAGCAGTTGCTGGGTTGGCTGCTTATGAATGGGCGGAAGCACGGTTGGACAATTATAGCCAATTGCTCAAAACCCTTGCCTGTCAACCCAATGAACTGCTCGAGCGGATTGAACAAATGCAGGCAAACTCGAAGCAATTGGAGAAAAAACTTCGGTCTATTGATCAACGGAACCAGGCCGGCATCGCTGAGCAGGTCATTGATTCCGCAAAACAAATTGGTGAAATAAAAATCATGCTCCGTTCAATCCCCGGTCTATCACCAAACGATTTACGCGGACTTGCCGCTCAAATAAACAAGCGTAGTGAACCATCCGTGGTGCTTCTTGCATCTGAAAAAGACGACAAATGCTCAATGGTCTGTATCTGTTCCCAGGCTGCGATTGAGGTTGGCCACCAAGCCGGCACCCTACTCAGTGAACTGGCTCAGAAAATGGGCGGCAAGGGGGGAGGAAAGCCCGACTTTGCCATGGGAGGAGCCTCGGCAGGTAAGGGAGTGGACGATGCATTGGCGGGCCACTCTTTACATTTACTTCAATAGTTCAGGGTGAGGCTGCGGATTTTGCTCCCTCCCTCCCTTGCAGGTTGCATTCAAAGGAATGCAATTCCAGCAAAAGTTGAGCTGGAAAACCACGAGGGCACAAGAATTGCACCCGAGAAGTGCGACCTCAACGATTTGGGTAATTTGCCAGATGCCGAACGATCTGCCCTCTTTGCACTGTCCCAATGGTGCGGGGGAAAACTTACCTCTTTTCTCCAGCTCAATCTCGAGCAGGCTGCCGAACTTCTCAAGCTTCTCGATCGTATCGACTGCTTCTTTCCCGCCAACTCCCCTGACTCTCCATTCGCGTGGGAAGGTTCAGCCCTAAGCGGGGTTTCCGAGCATATCGGAAAACCTTTGCCCAAAGAGCCTCCCAGGAAGGTAAGAGAAATAGTCCATGGGGATGAGGACAGCACCGCAGAAAAGGTCACTCCGTCCACACCTGAGTACCGGGGGCCTCCTATTGAGGTGGAGGGATCAACGGAATACCTTCGTATCATTCTGCCCAGTTCCGAACATCCGGGATATAGCCAAGTCCTTCGGTTGCTTCGCGACTGGTCCTTTATTCGGGATCGTTCCCACCGTCATTGGTGGTGGCTGCGGGATTCGTCAAAAGTTCTCGACTTCCTCGCTTCCCACCAAGAGGAACTGGAACTTGATCACGGGGCGGAATTTACCCAAAACTTCCGCAAACATACCTCCAGCATCCAAAACGCCGTGCTCACCATCCAGGCCAGCGAAAATGAGGAGAATATTGAAGTTCATGCCCGAATCGAGGCGGGGGACGCACCGATTGACCTGATTGAACATGCTCTGGCCACGGGCAAGAATCACTTCAGGCATGGGAAACACACCTATTTACTGACCAAGGAACTGAGAGAAAAAACCGCCAGGGTCCAAAGACAGGCATCGGGACATGCCGATGCGCCCCTGCTCGCCCAATCCACATACTCGGTCACCCGTTTCCATTCCACCACTCTTGACGAGTTGCTAACCGAAGCAGACCCGAGGTTTCGTCCCCCGGCACAGTGGAAAAAGCGTGGACTTGCCCTGCGCGATCTTTCCTCCCTGTGCCCACCCAAACCACTGGATGGATTGGATAAAACCCTGCGCCCTTATCAGGCGTTAGGCACGGCATGGATGATCCATCTGTTTGATCATGGCCTCGGTGGCATTCTCGCCGATGAGATGGGGCTGGGGAAAACCCTGCAAACCCTTGCTTTTCTTTCCTGCCTGCGCCGGCGTGGGGGCCCGGTCAAAACCTCGCTTGTGGTCTGCCCTGCCTCTTTGGTTGAAAATTGGAAACGGGAGACCCTTCGGTTCTGCCCATCTTTTACCGTCTATGCTCATCACGGACCAAACCGGGCCAATACTCCATCTTATCTGGGAAAGTTTGATTTGGTTATCACTTCCTACGGCACCCTTACCCGTGACCTGGAAATGTTTAAAGACTTCCCCTTTCTTTGCGTGATTGGGGATGAGGCCCAGTACTTAAAAAATCGACGGACTCAAAATGCAAAATCCTCGGCCTCTCTCTCGTCGGAGGGACGAATGCTGCTCACGGGTACACCGATTGAAAACAGGGTATCCGATCTGCTTTCCCTTCTCGAATTTCTCCTGCCCGGTGCAAACCCTAAACTACCAGAAGGCTCACGGGGGGATGAACGAATTTGGCATGAGCAACGCATCCTCAAGCAGGCCGCCCCCTATCTTCTAAGACGGTCCAAAAAGGAGGTTGCCCCCGAACTGCCCGATAAAATTGAGCAAATCCTCTACCTCGAGCTTACTCAGGACCAGAAGGATTGCTATGAGGGGATCCGGAAGTCGGCAGAAAGTGAACTGGATAAACTGGCAGCCACCGGTGCGAGCGATGGTGCCATGCGGATGAAAACGCTCACCCAGCTTCTCCGCCTGCGCCAGGCATGCTGTGACCCAAGACTGATCAATCCGGAACTGGAAACTTTCCGTTCCTGTAAGCTCAATGCTTTCCGAGAACTTCTTTTCAACTGCCTGGAGAGCGGTCACCGCATGCTGGTGTTCTCCCAGTTTGTACAGATGCTTAAGCTGCTGCGGGCTGAACTGGAAAATGCCACCCTTCCCTTTTGCTACCTGGATGGCTCCACGACGGACCGGATGGCTCAGGTCGACCGCTTTCAGGAAGACGAATCAATCCCGGTGTTTCTTATTTCCCTCAAGGCCGGAGGCACAGGGCTCAACCTAACCGGAGCCGATGTGGTGGTTCATTTTGATCCGTGGTGGAATCCGGCAGCAGAGGCACAGGCAACCGACCGGGCTCACCGGATTGGTCAGGAGAAGAAAGTTACGGTTTATAAATTCATCACCTCGGGCACAGTCGAGGAAAGAGTGCTTGGATTACAAAAGGAAAAAAGAAAACTGCTCGAGCAGGTGTTTGAGGAATCGGAAGCGGCAAACACCGCTTTATCAGTCAGTGATTTAAGAAGCCTGATCTAAACTTGTTTACCCTTTTAGTTTCTCTTTCCAAACAAGGCCGATCCAACCCGGATCATCGTACTGCCGCAGGCAATTGCTTCGCTTAGATCATCGGACATACCCATGGATAATTCAGGTAATCGAACCTCATAGCGCTGGGCGAGAGAGTCTCGCAAATCAGCCAATTTCTTAAAACAGTCATGGGCAACCGACAAATCATCCGGAACATAGGGGGCAATGGTCATCAACCCATCCAAGTGCAGGTGAGATGATTGAAGCACCTCTTCCATTGCTGCTTCAGTATCCTCAATCGAAAAGCCATATTTGGCAGGGTCATTGCCCGCGTTTACCTGAAGCAGCATTGAGACTTTTTGATCCATCTGTTTAGAGGCTGCTTGTACTTTACGGATTAATTTCAAGGAATCAATGGTTTGGATACGGGCAAAACGACCCACTGCCTGATTGACTTTATTGCTTTGCAAATGTCCAATTAATTCCCAGGAAATCCCATTTATTTGTTCCTGCTTGGATAACGCTTCCTGGACCCGGTTTTCACCCACCCTTATGATGCCGGCATCCTGACAATACCTGACTGCATCCACCGGCCAATTTTTGGTAACCGGCAAGAGGCAAACCTCCTCTGGATTGCGCTTACAATTTTTGCAGGCAAAGAGGATCTTTTCCTGCAGATCTGCTAAATTTAATAAAAACTCCTCGGGGGTTATCATAAGTATGGCTTGTATTATTATATCTTTTAAATTAGGAACAGTTATAAGCAAATGCATATTCAGAATTTCAAAACCTTCTGTGACTTGGTCGAAAGCAAAAGCTTTTCTAAAGCTGCAAAATTGAACGAAGTCACCCAATCGGCGGTAAGTCAACAACTCAAGGCGATGGAATCGCACTATCAAATGCTTATCATCGACCGGAATCAAAAGAAATTCCGCCTCACCCCTCAGGGAACCGCTTTATATTCAACCTTTAAGCAAATTCTCAACCTCTACGACCGTTTGAACTGCGAAATTCAGGAAATGCGCAATGTGGTCAGTGGGACGGTGCAAATCTCCACAGTTAACAGTATTGGACTCCATGTCCTGCCCCCTTACCTCAAATCGTTCCTGAAGGAATTTCCATCCGTGAATGCTCGGGTGGAGTACCGGCGGGCAAACTTAGTCTATGATGATGTGCTTCATGGCAATGCGGACCTTGGTTTAATTGCTTTTCCTGTCCCCCAGAAAGATTTGGAAATTATTCCTTTCACCAACGACGAGCTCATTGTTGCCATGAGCCCGGAACATCCGCTTGCCCAAAAGCGAATGGTTGCGATGAAAGATTTACAGGGACTGGAATTTATCGCTTTTGAAAAAGATATCCCCACCCGTAAAGCAACTGATGGAATTCTTGAAAAGTCGGGCATAGAAGTCTCCATTGTTATGGAGTTTGACAATGTGGAAACGGTCAAGCGGGCGATTGAGATTAATGCCGGACTTGCCATTTTACCTGCCAGCACCGTGGTCAATGAAGTCGACCGAAAACAACTGGTCAGTTTCAAGCTCGAAGGTGGCATTCACAACAGGCCACTTGCCATCATTCACAAACAAACAAGAATGCTCACACCCGCACTTCGTTCCTTCATTGAATTGCTCAAGGAAGGGCCCGAACTGGATTAAGCTTCAAGCTCTGGAATAAGGCTTCATTCAATCCCCGAAACCGGAGGGTAGGCTTTTCTAAGAGTGGCAGTAAAACTGCCCACTATTACTTTGCTACTTACACGGACCGGGATTCTTCTCTGGTCATCGGAATACCAAACTTCCAGCATACCTTTGGGGCTTTTATTAAACACCCCCCCCAGGTTCTCCATTGCTGGTGTGGTCTTGATGGCATAAATTCTGCCAATCGGAAGGCTTATTTGTTTCCGGTCCCCGGCACGAACCACCACCTCGCGGAATCGTTTGCCATCACAGGTGGGGAGCTTGGTCTCACTCCCGGGTGTCAAAGGATGTAAGCGAAAAAAGTAGGCAATAGACAAAGGATCGAAAACGGGGCCAGGAATTTTGGTGGTAACCAGGCTGTTTCCCTCCTGCAAATACCTGGCTTCTCCCTTTTCATAATCGTAATCGACCACAATCTCTCTGCGGGTGCTTCCTTCATGCTGGGATTTCTCATATTTTAGGGTTCGGGAAAAAGTCGGGTCGATTGTGCTGCTAATGGAAGTGCGCACCCGGTAAAAGGTATCAGCAAAGGAATTCGTCCGGACACTGAACCTGACCACTTTGGGACCATCCGGAAACTCAGGATCTTTTGCAGTCACCTCCATAGTGGCCGAACCAACCGGGAAAAATCCCCATTTCATATCGTACTCCAACCTTTCCCCTAAAACAAAGGGTAAGGAGTTTAAAACAGGGGTGGTTTCTTTTCCGAACAATGACCCGCACGCTCCGCAAAGCAGAGCCACAAAAAGGCAGATAAATTGGGTCAAGGAACGCTGACTGGATCCAATTTCCATATATCTTTGGCGTACTCACCAATGGTACGGTCGGAAGAAAATTTTCCGGATCCCGCAACATTGCGGATTGCCATAGCGGACCATTTCTCCTGGTCCAGATAAGTTTGTCCCGCAATTTCCTGGGCATCCATGTAAGAGCGATAATCTGCGAGCACCAGGTAAGGGTCCCCCCAGTCCAGCAAACCTCTGGTTAAATCAGCAATCAACCCCCCCTTGCCAGGGCAGAAGAAATCAGAGGATAACCAGTCCAGCACAGCTTTCAGTTCCTCATCACTCTCGTAATAGGAAAATGGATCATAACCTGCGCGCCTTATCTCCTCGACCCCCTCAACACTCTTACCAAATATAAAAATATTTTCATCCCCTACCTCTTCTAGGATTTCCACATTGGCTCCATCGAGGGTGCCCATGGTCAATGCCCCATTGAGGGCAAACTTCATGTTTCCGGTGCCGGAAGCCTCTTTGCCAGCAGTGGAGATTTGCTCAGATAAATCACTGGCTGGAATGATATTTTCAGCAGCGGAAACTCCGTAATTTGGCCAGAAAAAGACCTTGAGCATATCATTGATACGGGAATCAGAATTGATTTTCTGAGCTACCAGATTAATCGCATGAATAATCACCTTGGCCATGTGATATCCGGGTGCTGCTTTCGCCCCGAAAATAAAAACCCGGGGAGGAATCTTTAGGTCCGGGTTATGCAAAAGCCGGCGGTAAAGCGTTAAGATGTGAAGAAGATTAAGATGCTGGCGCTTATACTCGTGCAAACGCTTGATCTGTACATCAAACAGAGCATCCGCATTAAGCTCCAACCCGAAACGGCTATGGATAAGCTTGGCTAAGTTTTGTTTGTTTTGCTTCTTGATCTCGCGGAATTTCTGACGAAATGACGAATCCTTCTCATATTTTGCTAATTCACGAAGCAAGCTGGCATTGGTAATCCATTCCGAACCGATGCAAGAATCAATCAGTTTGTACAGGGCAGGATTACACCCGATCAACCAGCGGCGGGGAGTAATTCCATTGGTTTTATTATTGAACCGTTCGGGGTAAATTTCGGCGAATTCCTTGAGCAGTCTTTCCTGCAGTAATTTCGTGTGAAGGGCCGCCACTCCATTAACCGAATGACTTCCAACCACGGAAAGATGTGCCATTCTTATCTGACCATCGGCCACAATCGCCATCCGATGCCGGCGCCCGTCATCTCCGGGGGCAATCTTTGCAACTTCCTGATCCAAAAAACGGCGGTTCACTTCCAAGACCAGATCGTAATGTCTCGGTAACACCTTGGCAAACAGGCCTTCACTCCAAGTCTCCAATGCCTCTGGTAAAAGGGTATGATTGGTGTATGCAAAGGTACGCTTGACCAGTCCCCAGGCTTTATCCCATGGCATTTTTTCCTCATCAATCAAAATTCTAAGCAGTTCGAGAATGGCAACTGCTGGATGGGTGTCGTTAAGTTGTACGACCACCTTATCAGAAAAACTATCCCATCCCGTATGGGTCCTGCGGTATCGGGCTATAATATCCCTGAGCGAACAGGAAACGAAAAAGTATTGCTGGACTAATCGCAGCTCTTTTCCGTTCTCAGTCTCGTCGTTGGGATACAACACTTTGGAGATCGTCTCAACAGTGGCTTTTTCACGGACCGCTTCCACATATCCACCCTGGTTAAACACATCCAAGTCAAACTCTTCCGATGCTTTTGACTCCCAAAGTCTCAAAAAGTTTACGGTTTTTGCCCCATAGCCGACAATGGCGACATCGTAGGGCAAACCATCTACCACCCGAGCCCCGACCCATCGGGGACGGTAATTTCCCCGGTCATCATAATCATGCTCAACATGACCATAGAGCTTAACTTTTTGAATGAATTGAGGGCGGGCGATTTCCCACGGATTACCAAAGCGACGCCAGTCATCAGGCTTTTCGATTTGGCGGCAATTTTCGAACTCCTGTTTGAATAAGCCGTACTGATAGTGAATCCCATATCCAATCGCAGGAAGGTCCATCGTGGCCATAGAGTCGAGAAAGCAGGCAGCCAATCGGCCTAACCCTCCATTCCCCAGACCCATATCATGCTCCTCCTCGCAAAGTTCTGGTAACTCAATACCCAGTTCTCCAAGGGCCTGCTCCAAAGGCTCGCGTATGCCAAGGTTGCAAAGGTTTGCATTTAACAAACGGCCCATCAGGTATTCCAGGCTCAGGTAGTGAATGCGTCGTGCATCTGTTTCCAGGTGTGCCTTCTGCGTTTTCATGTAGCGTTCCATGATCCTCTCCCTTACAGCCAGGCAAACCGCAGTCCAAACCTCCTGGGCAGAGGCACTCTCCGGACTTCGGGCCAGGTTGAGTCTCAACTGGTGGATAATCGAATTCTTTAAATCCTCCACCAAGGTGGTATCAGAACTTTTGGGTTCGGAATTCAAGGGAGCAGCTTTTAATTGGGTCATGAAACAGGACGAAATACAGGAGAGAAAAGATAAGAAGACACGATGATTTGCATCCTATTATTTAAAGAGGAAAAAAACGATTCTTTTCCCCAGCTTTGGGTGAAATTTATCTAATTTGCGGAAAACTCGTAAACTGAAAGATGTTGATAGGCCTCTCCTGGGCGCAATACACAACTTTGCCACCCCTCCTCTCCCTGATGATTGGGACTGTCAGGATATACCTGTGGTTCCAGGCACAGTCCGGAACGCAAGGGATAACGGTTCCCCCCATTACCAACCAGGGAATCATCGAGGTAGTTTCCACTGTAGAATTGGATGCCCGGTTGATCCGTGTAAACTTTGAGGGAACGACCGGAAACCGGATCCCGCACCACCGCACCCAGGTTCAGGGGTTTCTCCCATTCAGGAACAAGATCGGATGGGGCACCCGAGGGCACCAACCAGGTGTGATCATACCCCTTCCCCGCAATTAACTGAGGATGTTTGTCCTCAATTCTCCGGCCAATGGCAATGGGGTGACGAAAGTCAAACGGGGTACCGACAACTGAGCTTATGCCAGTAGGAATATTGGTGCTGTCGGTTTCAACAAACCTAGTCCCGGGCAGGGTAAGAAGATGGTCTAAAATGGAAGGACTCCCTTCTCCGCTGAGGTTAAAATATGCATGGTTGGTAAGGTTGACCACGGTCGGTCTGTCAGATGTTGCCTCAATCAGAATCTTTAGCTGGTTGTTTTCAGTGAGTTCGTAGGTTGCCTGAACTCTCATTAAACCAGGATAGCCTTCTTCACCGTCCGGACTTTCGAGATTAAAGCGAACCCCTAGGGAATCAGGCAACACCAGCCCCCGCCAAACCTTTTTATCAAACCCACGGTCTCCTCCATGCAAATGATTTGGCCCGTTGTTGGTTGCCAGTTGGTACTCCTGCCCATCGAGGGAAAACTTTCCTTGGGCTATGCGGTTGGCATAGCGTCCGGCAATACATCCAAAGTAGGGACTCTTTTCCACATAGTCCTGCAAATTATTAAAACCCAAGGAAACATTCCCCTTCTTCCCATCCCGGTCTGGTACGATAATGTCGCGAATGGCGGCCCCGTATTCGATAATACTTACCTCCATACCTTGTTCGTTAATCAGGCGGAATTCGTGGACTTTGGACCCGTCTGCCAACTTACCAAATACTCTTTTGGATATCGTCATAGGCTTGGAAGTAGTGGGAGGGGCTTCCTCATTCAATCCCAGGGCATCCTTACCAGACTGGTAGGCTGTCTTGCTTTTCTCGGTTAAAAATTCTCCGCCACTTTTTAGTTTATTCATTGATTTCTTACCTAATTCTGATGGGGTGCAGGAAAAGTTTATGCCCAAAAGGCAAAGGAATAGAAACGAACAGATGATTGGATATGCTTTCATATTTTTCTGACATGTTGAATGAGTAGATTTTGCTAATGAGAATCAAAGTTTACGCTTAAATCGAGTCTCAAAATCACGGACCGGGATTTCAAAATAAACCGGTCTTCCACGGGGACATACATAGGGATTCCGGCAACGCAATAGTTGGTCGACTAAATCAATCAATTCCTCATCTGAAAATACTTCCTTATTTTCATGCCGGTAATTTGCCTGCCTTTCCAGTGCCTGCCTGACAAAGGACTCAACTTGCAAAGCTCCCCCATTATCCCGGGCAATTTCTAAAAAGTCCTGCAAATAAGCAGCTGCCCGGCTGGGATCAAGCCAGTGAGGACAGCCTTCCAGACGATAAAAATTTCTCCCAAATTCCTCTAAAACAAATCCCAGCTGACGCAATTGAAGCAGGCTGGCTTCGAGATTGGCACGGTCAATGCCATCAAACTCCAGGGGCTCCGGTAACAAAAGTGACTGAGAGGATGTCCGGGTTGAATCTCTCAGGCTGTCCTCCAACTGTTCAAACCGCACACGTTCATAAGCGGCCCGGGCATGCAATGCCACAACACCCTGGGGTGTCCGAAACAAGGTTAAATCACCATGGGCACGGTCCAGTAAACGCCATTCCGAACCAGGGTCCCTCCGTTCCCCCACCAGTTTGCGGTCAATAATTTGTCTGGGAGCAGCTGGCGGTGTTTGATCCGAATACAGTGGATGTAAATCATTCCTCTTATTTTCCTCTTTGGGCAGTTCTGTGTTGGGATTGGGCTCGGTATACCCACTGGTTGGTTCCTTGCCCTCGTTTTCTTTTATGCCAAAAATCTCCAGGGCTCGCGGGTCTATTTTGGGAACTTGCCTCCCATTCTCTTCCTCCAACTCAATTTTGGAATCAGCCGAGCAAAGCCCCTGCCTGGAAGAAGCCATGGACCGGTTATGGTCCAGCACACTGCCCAGAATAAAGGATCTTACTTCTGGCTCGTTACGGAAACGGATTTCGCGTTTGGAAGGGTGCACATTTACATCCACAGCTGCGGAATCAATTTCGAGAAAAAGAATGGCTGGCGGAAATCTGCCCTTGGGCACAAAGGTATGAAATGCCTCCATCACCGCATAGGTCAGAGTTTTACTGTCAACGGGTCTGCGGTTCACAAAAAAGATCATTTCCTTACGGGTTGAACGACTCTGCCCGGGCTTGCCCAGCAGTCCATCCATCGCCAAACCGTTTTCCTGATAGTGCACGGGGGTAAGCGACTCGGCTAAGCCTTTACCAAAAATCTCCCGGACCCGATCGGTCGGACCATCACAGGCAGGTGAACGGAAAATGGTGCGCCCTCCCTCAATCAGGGTAAAGGTAATCGAGGGATGAGCTAAGGCATAAAGCTTGGCCATATGAATGAGATGGGTGGCCTCAGTTACCTCGGTTTTCAGAAATTTCCTTCTTCCCGGAACCGAATTAAAAAGATGAGAAACCTCCACCCGGGTACCGGGTGGCATCCCACATTCTTTGCAATGTATCATTTTTCCCCCATTCACAAATATCTCGGTGCCCTCCTGCAAAGTGGACGGGCGGGTACGGAGAACAAAACGGCTGACACTGGCAATGGAGGGCAATGCCTCACCCCGAAAGCCAAAAGTTCCCACTTGATTCAAATCACTCGCCTTACGAATCTTGCTAGTAGCATGCCTTTCCAAGGCTAAAAGGGCTTGATCCGGCTTCATCCCCTGACCGTCATCCTCAATACGCAGATAGGATTTCCCACCGTTTCTGAATTCAATCTCTATTTTCTTAGCCCCCGCATCAATACTGTTCTCAACCAGTTCCTTAAGAACAGCAACAGGGCGCTCAACTACCTCGCCGGCGGCAATCTGGTTGGCTACCTGATCAGAAAGAATACGAATTTCGGGCATCTCTCTTCCGTAAAACGGAACCTGCTCATCGACAATGGGAAAACACACAAATGTATTGGAGCTTGGGCAGCATGAAATTCTCTGTCATGATCTACAGATCCATTTCTCTCATGCCTAACGCTTTAGAAAGTCAACCCAGCCCCTACCTCAAAGATTCATCTAAGCAGCCTGTTAACTGGCTGCCTTGGACAAATGAAGCATTCAAACAGGCAAAGGAGCTCGACAAACCCATCATTGTCTCGATCGGCTATGCTTCCTGTCACTGGTGCAGGCAAATGTCCCGGGATAATTATGAGGACGCCTACATCGCATCCATCATGAACCGGCATTTTGTATGTATCAAAGTGGACCGTGAGGAACGACCTGATATCGACCTTTTTTACATGGAGGCATCGCGGATTTTCAATCAGTCAGCTGGGTGGCCCCTGCATGCGTTCTGCCTGCCAGATGGAGCCCCTTTTTGGTGCGGCACTTATTTCCCCAAGGAGGATAATGGCCAAGGAATTGCCCCCTGGCCCCAGGTTTTATTGCGAATTGCCGAACATTTCCGAAATGGACGGGAGGAATTGGAGGAAAACGGGAAAAATGCCTTAGCTAACCTGCTCCATTTAAACAATGCCAACCTTTCAGACCCGAGGGATTGGAACAAAGAGTTACTCCTCGAGGCAGGGCAAACTCTTACCCAGGCACATGATGATGAAAAGGGCGGGTTTACTCCCCCTCCCAAATTCCCATCCCCCATGAAAATGGATTTCCTCTTTGCTCTTAGCGAAACACAGGCTGTCAGAATGAATCCGACCTTTTCGAATCGCATAGACTTTTGCTTGCAAAAGACCCTCGGGAAAATGGCGAACGGTGGGTTGTTTGATCATGTAAACGGTGGTTTTTTCCGCTACTGTTTGGACCGGGATTGGTCTTCGCCCCATTTTGAGAAAATGCTCTCTGATAATGCCCTTCTTCTATCCACTTATTCGAGGGCTTTGAGGAAATTTCAGAATGCAGAAGATCTCCAGGTAATCCAAAAAACCCTCCATTGGATCGATCGGGATATGGGCGACCCTCAAACGGGATATGCCAGTTCTCTATCAGCAGAAGTCAATGAAATGGAAGGGGCACACTACCTCTGGACCTATGATGAACTGGTCAAGGTTCTTGGAACCAAGGATGCGGATGAAGTGAAAAATCTTTGGGGGCCTTTCGCAAAATCATCAGCTGATCTTTTTCTCCCCTGCCTGATTAATCAGGATGTTGTATCGATGGAGAAACAACAACAAATCCTCCTAAAACTATATTCAGACCGGTCTCTTTCAGAAAAGCCAGAAAGGGATGAAAAAAGATCCTGTGCCCTGCATGCCTTGCTGGTTCGCGGACTGATTGATGCAGGCATTGCCCTCGGAGATAAATCTTTAATTATCCGGGCTGCCGATCTACTTAACTGGATGGAATCCTCTTTCCGACTGTCCGATGGTAGTGTTGCGTCACTCCTTTATCCAGATCAGTCCAAAAGCTCCTACGGATTTCTTGAAGATTATGCCTTTTGGGCGGAGGCGATGCTTTCCTTTGGTGCAATTTCTGAAATTTGGAACTTAGGAAAATTGAAGGATTGGGTCGGGCGAGCCGAGGAGCTGATAAATTTAGCTGTTGATCGCTTTAAAGACCCCAGTATTCCCGGATATTACAGTAGTTCCGAAACGATGAAAAATGCCGGTCCGGTGCGAAAAAAATCATGGTATGATCATGCCATTCCATCCGGCAATTCCTCGATGCTCCGCTGTTTCCATACCTTGGGTCAACTAGCAGAAAATTCAGCCGCATGGCAGACAGAATATCAGGAGGCATTGGGAGGATACCCGAAATTGATCAAACAAACTCCCGATGGCATCGGGCACGCACTATGTGCACAGACCGAGGCGGCCATGGGTATCATTGAAATAAGCGGTCCAGAAGCGTATATCCGGGAGTTGGCAGACGAACTAAGAAACATTGGACACCGACCAGTATTCTTTGTCCAAAGGAATGAAAAATCCCTATGGGTCAATAAACAAAAAATTGAGCTAAAAACGGAAAAACCGAAAGAAATAATTCAATGGTTAGCCAAGTAACTTGAGCTAAGGTTTTTTCTTGGCGATCAGTTTGCTCAAAGAACGACCGTCTTCCCGCACCACTTTTTCTGCGATCTCATTGATGTCGTAGGCTTTCCCGTGAAGAACGCGGGATGCCACATTTATGGCAGCACGGATTAGCTTAGAATCAGTCTTAACACGGTGACCGGTCTTGGAGAGTACGCGCTCAACCTCATCCAGCATGTTAAGATCATCCTCGGTTAAGGTGATGGTTCGGACAACTCGCTTGGGTAAATCTTGATCTGTATCTGTCATAACTCCCTTCTTATGCAAAAATGGGCAAATGGCAAAGTGTAAAATAATTATTTATACTGAATAGATAATTTACGCAAAAAAAAGCCCCTCCACCGAGGGGCTAGAAAGCAAAATTATAGATGCTCCGCCTAGTTTCTGTTGATGCAATTTAGGTCGTCAAAAGAACGCCTGAGGCGCTCAACAAAAGCAACCTCACCCGCACGCAACCACATCCGGGGATCGTAAAACTTTTTGTTTGGCTTATCATCACCTTCGGGATTGCCCAGTTGTGCCTGCAGGTAATCTTTCTTTTCCTTGTAATAGCCATGCACTCCATCCCAGAACGCCCATTGCATATCGGTATCCAGGTTCATTTTTACAACGCCGTATCCAATTGCCTCACGAATTTGCTCGCGGGAAGAACCGGATCCGCCATGAAAAACAAAACTGATCGGTTTGCCAGAAAGTCCGTGCTTTTCTTTCACAAACTCCTGTGAATTCTTAAGGATAACAGGGGTAAGTTCCACATTGCCCGGCTTGTAAACTCCGTGAACATTTCCAAAAGCTGCAGCCACTGTAAAACGGTTGCTAACAGAGGATAGGATTTCATAAGCCTGATTGACTTCTTCCGGTTGAGTGTAGAGACGGGCGCTGTCGATATCGGTATTGTCCACTCCATCTTCCTCACCGCCCGTAACTCCCAGCTCAATCTCGATGGTCATATCCATCCGGTTCATCCGTTCGAAATATTCCTTGGATGTCGCTAAATTCTCCTCAATTGCTTCTTCGGAAAGGTCCAGCATGTGTGAACTGTATAAAGACTTCCCCTCTTTCTCATGAAATTTTTCACTGGCATCAAGCAAACCATCAATCCAGGGAAGCAGTTTCCTGGCGGCATGATCCGTGTGCAGGATAACCGGCACATCGTAGGCTTCTGCCATCGCGTGAACATGCATAGCACCGGAAACAGACCCAGCAATTGCACCCCGCTGGTCGTCGTTGCTTAAGCTCTTACCGGCAAAAAACTGTCCGCCACCATTGGAAAACTGCACCATAACAGGTGAGTTAACGGCTGCTGCCGTTTCAATCACCGCATTGACGGTGTGGCTGTTTACCACATTGACCGCAGGCAATGCGTATTCGTTTTCTTTGGCATCATCGAAGATCGCTTGCACAGCATCTCCAGTGGCAACTCCTCCTGGGAACTTTTTACTCATATTGATAATTAAAATTTAAGGGTGTAAAAATAATCCTCTTTGCCACAACTCAGGAGCTCAGGCAAAGAAAATATAAAACTATGATTTGCAAATAAAATTACCAATCAACGCAACAAATCATCGATATTGGATGATCCGAGTGCTTTTTCCACCTCATCGAGCTTTATGAATGTGGTGCGGGTATGGGGAAGTTTGTATTTCTTAAAAACTTTTTTATCCAATAGGTAATACAGTTTTCTCCTGGAGATACGTAAAACTTTGGCAGCTTCAGTAATTTTGAGGATTTTGGGTGCGGGCGGCTTGCGGATTTCCCGCATCGACTCCTGCTGATCGAGAAAAGATTCCTCCATTCTGAAAATTCGTTCCTCTAAACTGGTTAGCTTGTCTTTTATTTCGGAAAGAACCAAAAAAATCACCTCATTCTCGATCGCTTCACGATCCTTTACCCCCAGCTCAAATTCTTTCTGGTTGCGAAAACTGAATGCATCAATGCGGGTACGGAAATATTTACGGAATCTCTTTTTTCTGTAGGTCCAGGAAATACAGTGCGGAGATGCCCGGTCTTTCGCCAAGGAATATGAAATTTTCATAAATTGTGGTTGCTTGGGAAGTGTGTTAAAGCTTATGGGATAAACCTCTTCCTTACATCAATTCCTTCAGATGAGCGACAAAAACTTTCCCGATGTGATCCGAGAGATACACGACCAGGATAGCCGGTTTGGCAAAGGTGCCTATTATTTTATTAGAGAGGCCCTGGACCACACGCTCAAAGCCATGGAAAAAAAAGACAAGGACAAGTGCGGTCATGTGTCCGGCAATGAGTTACTTGAGGGCATTCGGGAATATGCCCTGGAACGGTTCGGTCCCATGACCATGACTTTGATGGATCATTGGAACATCCGGAAATGCCGCGATTTTGGTGAAATTGTGTTTAATCTGGTTGAGCACGGAATACTCGGTCGCACTGAAAATGATTCCTTGGAAGATTTTGAGGGTGGATATGACTTTAAACAGGCTTTTGCCGATCCTTTTCTTCCGCAGTCTTACAAATCTCCACCACCTGACCTAAATTGACCGATCGGTTGAGCCGCACAAGTGCGCTAAGCCCCAAAGACTAGGTACAACAGATAGACCAGTGCGATAAGTCCGATTGCCTGGTAATAAAGAGCCAATCTTTTCGGCTTTTTTCCCGTACCAAACATGCCACCCTCATACTCAGGCGTTATTTCGGTATCTGATTTATTTTTGCAAATAGGGCATGCCAATCCGTCTTTTCGATGCCATTCGAAATCGCAATCCTTACAGGTAAGAAACTCCCCTGTCATTGGTCGGTAAAGTAGTTGAAGTTATTTGACCTTGCACAAATCCTCATATTTCTAAAAAAATAGCAAAAATGTTATGCCCGTTAAAGGTCAAAGCCTAGACCAAGTACTCAAGTCCGTAGTCCCAACATGGTTATTGTTTTCCATGACCATACCCCTGTTTTCGTGCCTTTCTTACGGTTCAGCTTTAAAAAATGACCTTAGCTTTGTTCAATCGAAAGCCCTGGAAGGAGACAAGTATTACCAGGGTTCCCTTGCTCTCTTTTACAAGTATGGGGAAAAGGGCTTGCCTATTGACCTTGGAGAATCCGAGCGCTGGGCAAAACTTGCCGCCAAGGAAGATGGGGGCATTGGCATGGCCGTGCTGGCTTCCATTGAACTGGAACGAAACAAGGTTGAGCGTGGACAATTTCTTTACGATGAAGCCTATCTGCATTCGAACCTCAGGGATTTAGCAAAAGCCAAAGATCCCATTGCCCTTTTTTGTGTTGGTTTGATGGAAATAGACAACCCCCCCAGAAATGTAGAAAAAGGGATGCGGAATTTGGAACGTGCCGCGGACCAGGGATTGGCCACCGCTCAGGCAACCCTTGGGATGATTTATTTTACCGGAATTGGTGTTTCCCGTGACTCCAAGGAAGCGATTTCCTGGTGTTCCCAAGCTGCCCGCAGCCGACTTCCCCTGGGTATGTTCTATCTGGGGATGGCTTATTCTTCAGGAGACGGAATTGCCCGGAACAACGACTTTGCCAACCGTTGGATCCGTGCGGCAGCGGACAAGGGGTTGGTCATGGCTCAACTCACACTGGGAATGAAGCTTTCGCTGGGGGACGGTATTGAACGAAACCTCGATCATGGGGTGCAATGGTTACGGCAAGCTGCAAATGCCGGTTCTTCTGAGGCAGCTTTGCAACTGAGGCGTTTCGAAAACTTATTGGTCAAAACCCCGGCCCGTAATTCTTCCATTCCTGATGGTGAGAAAAGGGCGGTAAATAACCTTGCTCAAAACTCATCCCTCAAATCTTCAAACAAATCGACCAATTCGGACTCCCCCCGGGTTCCTATGCCAAGGAAAATCAATTCTGGTCCCTCAAGCGATCCTGTCCAAATGGCGTTGGAAATGCTCTCTATAGAAAAGGATGAAGCTGCGGCGAAAAGAATGCTCAAGGAAATTGCCGGACAAGGTAGATCGGACGCACTTCGAGAACTTGGACTTCTGCACTACAAAAGACAGGAATTTGACCAGGCACGCGAAAACTTCCTCAAGGCAGCGTTGGACAAGGATCCACAGTCTATTCGTTATGTCGGCATCATGCATTTCCTCGGACAGGGAACCGACCAAAATTATGCCAAGGCAGAGGAGTGGCTATCCCAATCCCTTTTGCTGGGAGACAATGAGTCGAACCGCTACCTACGGATTGCCCGCCAATTTAACAAGTAATCCAGGATCGCCCGGATCCGCCAGGCTTGTACTTTAAAATTCCGCTAGATCTGCAAGTTTTCTTTGATTGAGCCCACCGCCTTTTCGACATTTTCTCTGTGTCCAAAAGCACTGAGGCGGAAGAAACCCTCACCTGCTGGTCCGAATCCTGATCCAGGAGTTCCCACTACATGACACTCGTTCAGTAATTTGTCGAAGAATTCCCATGAAGAAAGTCCGCCTGGAGTTTTTAACCAGACATAGGGTGCATTCCCCCCGCCATAAGTGGTAATACCAAGAGATTTCAGTCCCTCGTTGATGATGCGGGCATTTTCCAGGTAGAAGGCAACCTGAGCATCGGTCTGCTCACGTCCCTTGGGAGACAAAGCAGCGATTCCGCCGGCCTGCACAATATTGGAAGCACCATTAAAAAATGTGTTCTGTCGCCGGGTCCACAGGGCGTGAACTTTGCCCGCTTCGGAATCCTCCGTCGCCAAGGTTTTAGGAACGATGGTCCAGGCCAGGCGGACTCCGGTAAACCCGGCAGTCTTGGAAAAACTGTTCATCTCGATCGCACAGGTTTCAGCCCCCTCGATTTCATAAATGGAACGGGGGAGTACAGGGTCCGTGATAAAGGCGGCATAAGCGGAATCAAAAAAGATAACCGCTTTGTGCTCATTGGCATAGTCGACAAAGCTTTTGAGTTGTTCCCTGGTAGCCACGGCACCCGTAGGATTGTTGGGACTGCATATGTAAATGAGGTCTACTTTCTGATCAGGAAGCTCGGGAAAAAATCCGTTTTCCTCGGTGCAGGGCATGTAGACCAAACCTTCGTACCCGGTCGAACCAGCCAACCCGGTTCGCCCCGCAATCACATTGCTGTCCACATAGACCGGATAGGCAGGGTCCTGTACTGCAACCACGCTATCCTGAGAAAAAACGCCTTGAATATTGGCGGAGTCTGACTTCGCCCCATCGGAAACAAAAATTTCAGACGGATCCAGCTTCACTCCACGCTCAGCATACAAACCTGCCAGTCCCTGACGCAGGGGAAGCACTCCCTCAGATGGTCCGTACCCGGAATAGGTGTCTGCATTGCCCAGACTCTTAACTCCTTGGTCTAAACCATCAAGAACCGCAGGAACGATTGGCTCAGTGGTGTCTCCTATGCCCAGGCGCAGGACTTGCACTCCGGGATTTTGCTCCAAAAAGGCGTTGGTTCTACGGGCAATCTCAGGAAAAAGATAGCCAGCAGATAATTTATCGTAATGGGAATTAATTCGTGCCATAGGTAGTTCTCCATAACGCAAAATTCATCCGGAGAAAAGCGGGGAATCAATAATTTTAAGGGATTGGTCTGTACACCTCATCCCGCTTGCCAACCGAACAACCATCAGGTATTGTCTTCCGTTTTTCCATCAAGCACTCATGAAAAGGACTCATCATTGCAACGAATTACGCAAGGAAAACGCCGGAACACCATCCACCCTGATCGGATGGATTGATTCGTTGCGGGATCATGGGGGCGTGTTCTTCCTCGATTTACGCGACCGCGAGGGCAAGACTCAGGTGGTACTTGATCCTGAAAATGCCACCCTCTCTGCCCTCTTCCCCAAGCTCAAACCCGAGAGCGTAATCGAAGTCAAAGGCGAAGTCCGCTCCCGCGAGGAAGGCACAGCGAATGCAAATTTAGCCACCGGAGAAATCGAATTGTTCGCCAATGAAATCGTGGTGCACAACCAATCCAAGACTCCTCCCTTCCCGCTTGATGATTCCGCGAACAAAGTGAGTGAAGATCTGCGGCTGACCTACCGCTACCTCGACCTCCGCCGGGAGCCCAACTTGCATGCTCTCAAACTCAGGCACCGGGCATCTCATGCCATCCGCAAATATTTTAATGACCAGGCATTCCTCGAAGTGGAAACCCCGGTGCTCTTCAAAAGCACGCCCGAAGGTGCCCGGGAATTCCTCACTCCCAGCCGGTTAAACCCGGGGAAATTTTACGCCCTCCCCCAGTCCCCCCAGCAATATAAACAGATGCTGATGGTTGCCGGTGTGGAGCGCTACTACCAACTGGCCCGTTGTTTCCGCGATGAGGATTTACGGGCCGACCGCCAACCCGAGTTTACCCAGGTGGACCTGGAGATGTCCTTCATCGACCGCGAGGATATGTATGCCCTGATTGAGGGACTCTTGAAAACCGTCTGGCAGGAAACCTTGGGCGAGGAAATTCAGACTCCTTTTCTGCGCATGCCCTACAATGATGCGATGAACCGCTTTGGTTCCGACAAGCCAGACATGCGCTTTGGAATGGAGATTGAGGACTTCTGCGAGGAATTCCGCACCTCCGGATTCAAGGTATTTGCCGGGGCAGTGGAATCGGGTGGCGTAGTCAAGGCATTCAATGCCAAGGGGCTCGCCGACCTCACCCAGGGTGAGCTCAAACACCTGGAAGAAACCGCCAAATCCCTCGGTGCCAAGGGCCTTGCCTTTATCAAATCTGAAAAGGGCGAGTGGAAATCCCCCATTCTTAAATTTCTTTCCGAGGAGGAGCAAAATGCTCTTCGCGACCGTCTCCAAGTGGAAGATGGCGATGTAATCTTCTTCGCCGCCGGTGCCTGGGAAAGTTCATGTAATATCCTTGGCCGGGTACGTTTGGAAGCCGCTACCCTATTGGAAAAGCGCGGCCAGAAATTACGCGATCCCAAGGATTGGAAATTCTTATGGGTGATTGATTTCCCCCTGATGCACTATGAGGAGGAGGAAGGCAGATATGTTGCCTCTCACCACCCTTTCACCGCACCAGTGGAAGAGGATTTACCCCTGCTTGAATCCGATCCTAAGAAAGTACGTGGACAACACTATGACATTGTACTCAACGGGGTCGAGCTCGGGGGCGGTAGCATTCGTATCCATCAGCCCGACGTGCAGAAAAAAGTGTTTGAGGATGTGCTCAAGATTCCAGCCGATGTGGTGCAGAGCCGTTTCGGATACATGTTGGAAGCCTTTTCCTATGGGGCTCCCCCCCATGGTGGTATTGCCCTGGGCTTGGACCGCTTGGTTACCATTCTTTGCAATCGGGACAGCATCCGTGATGTCATTGCCTTCCCCAAGACTCAAAAGGGACAGGATTTGATGACCGACAGTCCGGGAGAAGTGACCGACCGTCAGTTAAGAGATCTCAAGATCAAGTCGATCGCCGAGGAAGCGTAAGGTTCATTTTGTTATGCCCCCAGGCTTTTTACCTCCAATCCTTGGGCCGATTCCAACTTACCTGATTGTATGGGGTATCTTTTTACTGATTCCACCAACTCTCATCCTCCCAAGGTTTTTTGGGAAGTTTCGTTTACCCCTTTGGGCATCCCTGATTCTTTTTACCATACTTGGATGGTTGCTGGTTAATTTGGCCACCTGGCTTTATTTCGATTACCTTGCAGAATTGGCTCATTCATTACCCGAAGGCCCAGAAAAAGAAGAGGCCTGGCAAAAATGGGCAACGGACGGAGCAAGCCTGACCGGTGCCCTTTTTGGCGGATGGATACTCGCCCTCCTGTATTTTCTTTCCTGGCTAGCCATTGGCTGGATTGTGGGGAAGCTAAGTTTCTTGAAATCTCGGTCTAACTAGTTTTGGTTTCAAGCTTCATGGAAGTAATTGAGCCCTTCAATTATTCGCAGCCGGTATTGGCGGTGTGGTATCTTTTACCTCCCCTCCTTCTGATTTTAGGGAATTACAAAAAATCCCCATTACCCACCTGAGCAAGCTGCCTCTTATTTTGCCTGATCGGATGGGGGCTTATTCTTTGGGCAACCATGCTTCGTTTTGATTGCCTTTATGAATACGCCAGTTTCGTCCTCAAGGAACAACAGAAAGAAGTTTGGGATGAATGGGCAGCAGACGGTGGTCCCAAAATGATGGCTCTTGGGGGAGGCTTGCTCTATTCCCTCGTTTATTTTGGAATATGGTGGGGGTTATTCAGAATCTTCTCTTTCTTTCGTGCCCGACGCAGAAAAGCTTGAATCACCTTACGCAGCCTTAAACTTGGATCGCCACCTACCGGGAGAGCATTCCTTGTATTCCATAAAGATACGGTTAAAATGGCTTAAGCTGCCA
>CALKMX010000054.1 GCA_938091675.1 uncultured Opitutales bacterium | reverse complement strand
TCGGTGCCTGATCGATCAGGAATGAATCGAGTTCCTCAAGAGTGGGTGGAACTCCGGTAAGATCAAAAGTAGCCCTGCGTAACCATAGGGCTCGGTCAACTTCCGGGCTTGGGGAAAGCCCGCTGTCTTTCAATCCTTCGGAAATGAAGTGGTCAATTGGGTTGGTCGGGCTTGGGTGGTTGGTTTGGGGAACCTCAATGGATTGGGGTAGGCTTTGGAAGGACCAATGCTTTTCGTATTTTCCACCCTCCATAATCCACTGGTCCAAAAGTTTTTTTTCTTCATCGGTTAGAGGAAGTTTACTTTCCGGAGGAGGCATCAATTCGATCTCATCATCGCTATGTATTCGCCAGTGAATTTCCGAATCTTCCACGCTGCCCGGGGTAAGACCAACAAATCCATTATGCTCTTGGATCGCATGCTCGAAGGTGTCGAGCCGGAAGTCGGATTTCTGGTTTTTGGCATCCGGTCCGTGGCATTTAAAACATTTATCGGACAAAATCGGCCGTATCTGGCGGTTGAAATCAATCTTTGACCCATGCAAATGGGAGTAAATGATCAGAAACATCACTGTTGTTCTTAGCAACATAGTTTTAAACATAGGACACACTCAATAACGGGTAAAGTCTCTGTGTGCAAAATGAAGAAGATAAATTTTTAAACGTGACATCTATGAAAGGAATTGGGAAAACAAAGACTTGAACCAAGTGCCCAAACATTCTCTCCCGATTCGTGTTGCCGGATCTATCTTCTCTGGGGGTGGATTGGGAGATGTCGGAATTGAATGGGGTTGCGGTATTCCGGTTATTACTGCGTGTGAGTTGTTACCTTCACGTGCCGCACTCATTCGGAAGAACTTTCCCCAAACTCAGGTGTTTGAGGGTGACATTTGGAACCTGAAAAAGGATTATATTGATTGGTTTAGGGAAAAATTATCAGGGAAACCGCCCTGGTTGATCAGTCTTTCACCGCCTTGTCAGGGTATGTCGTCCAATGGTGCCGGAAGGATATCCTCTGCAATTCGTTGTGGAAAGCGCCCCAGGGAAGATCAGAGAAACCGGTTAATCCTTCCGGGTATCGAAGTACTTGAAGCTCTTAAGCCAGATTGGTTTGTTCTCGAAAATGTCAGGCGGATGGAAAACACCATTATCCGCAATGAAATGAATCACCCAGAAAACATCCTCGATTGTATCGGCAGGAGACTGCTCCCCCTTGGCTACACTCTTCGGTCTTCTATTCTTGATTTTCGAAACCTGGGTGTGCCTCATCACCGGGAGAGATTGGTTACCATTGGATGCCGAATTCCCAAAGTGGTTTCTCAGTTTGCTCCCATAAAACAAATTTTTTCCAAGGAAACTAGCCCTCTACACCCTGCTAAAACCCATGGTGGCACAAACCAACCGCCCTGGGTTTCCCTTCGTCAATCGATAGGGGATTTCCCCCCGTTGGACGCACAGAACAATTGCGTGGACGCGGTTGATCCCTATCACTGTGTTCCACATTGGAATGACCAGCAATATTTTTGGATGAAGCACACTCCCGAAGGTCAAACCGCATTCGATAATTCTATCTGCCTTACTTGTGGAAGGGAGAAGCAATCCAAGGAGCAAATTACTTGCGGTTCCTGTAATCATCCACTCCCTGTGCCCCAGGTGAAAAAGGCAGGAAAGCTAAGACTTGTGAAGGGCTTCCGTTCTTCTTACCGGAGGATGTGGTGGGATAAACCTGCTGGTACGCTCACTATGAACAGTGGGGTAATTTCCAGCGATCTAAAAGGGCACCCCGATCAAAACCGTGTACTTTCCCTGCGTGAGATTATGAAATTATCAACCTTGGATGATGGCAGATGGAGACAGAGGTTTGATTTCTCAGGAATACCCTTGGGTAAATGGGACGAAACAGGTGCTTTTTCTCCTCGCTTGGTTAGGGAGGTGATTGGAGAGTCGATTCCGCCTCTTGCGATGAAGCGTATTGTCGACCACCTTGTGGGTTTAGAGGGTTTATACAGGTAAAAAAATGGCCCGTCCTCGGTAACCGAGAACGGGCCTAAAGCCAAGAAAGCCTACCCCAAAACTTCCTTGGATAAGAAGATTTAGGGGGATGGGCACAAGTTGGTCAACTGCGATTCCATGTTCAATCTTATCACTCCACCCTGAATTTGCCTAAATGCATGAAAACAAGGATATAAAGCAATAAATTGTTCCCTCAAAAACTTATTCGCACGCCCTTTTCCTGCCTGTGAGCAAAAGGATTTTGCCTCAATCAAGAGGGCAGGATCAACGCTGTAGAAATTAGAATTCGGTACTCAGTTGACCGGGTTGGGGAATCGCGTAACTGCCATCTGTATTTGCCAGCAAGGGAGAGGGTGAATTTCCATCGACAATATCATCAATACCAGCACAGAAATCGTGGGAGCAGTTGAGCATTTCATCGTAAGTAACTTCCCTTCCAACATGAGAAGCCATACGGCCCATGGAGGTGACCACACTTGCAGCAACCCCCCGTTCCACTTCGTTGTATGGCTTGTCGTTGACTATTGCATCAAGCAAGTGATCCCACTCGTCCACATAAGCACTTTTCTCACGACGGGGCCTACCACCGTCTTCGGTCCCAAACATCCAGGTAAGCTCACTTTTTGGTCCCTGTCCTTTGTGGATTCTTGCTTGGGAAGCGTGTCCGCCAGGACCTGAAATGAGGGCGTATCCCTTGGTGCCATTGGCGTGGCTGGCAAATTCCTGGTAACACTTATTCATACTTCTGCCTTGGAAGTAAAGTTTGGTGTCGTCCGGGAAGGTGTATTCAACGGAGTAACTGTCGAGGTTTTGATCGATCTCATCGCCCCGGTAGTGCCTACCGCCCAGGCCCATAGCTTTCACTGGCCACATCCCTTTCATCCAGCAGCATTCATCAATGTTGTGAATATTAAAATCACTGTATACCCCTCCACTTAGCCAGAGAAAGCCATGAAAGTTTTTAATTTGGTACATCAAATCACTCATGTCTTTGTCCTTCGTTTCCTGCTTTCTCTTATCCCATCCGATAAGTCGACCCTGCATACGAACTGCTCTAAGGTACAAAAGTTCGCCTAATTCTCCGTTATCAATACGATCCTTGAGCTCGATCCGTGCCTCACTATGGCGGCACATCAAGCCTACACCAACCTTCAGATTAAGTTTCTTTGCTTCCTCATTGGCAGCAAGAATTCGTTTGGATGAGGGTCCGTCTGGAGTAACGGGTTTCTCCATAAAAACATTCAGTTTTTTCTGGATAGCATATTCGTAATGCGGGCGGCGAAATGCACAGGGAGATGCAAAGATGGCGATATCCCCAGCATCCAGGGTGTCCATAGCTTTTTTGTAAGAATCAAACCCAACAAACTGGCGGTCTTCGGGAACATCCATTTGTGCCGCATACTTTGCAGAAAGCCCTTTGTAGCTTTGCTGAACTCTCCAATCGAAAACATCGGCCATCGCATGGAGCTTCAACTGACAGTAAGGACCCGAAGCATCAACAGCATTCGCCACCGCTCCCGTTCCGCGACCACCGCATCCAATCAGGGCGATCTTTTTGGTCGAGCCGCTTTGCCCGTGCACATGGGGCAATACCATACCTGCCAATGCACCGCCAAGTGCGGCTTTGCCGGAAGTACCAAGAAACTGGCGGCGTGACAGGGGGGAAGGAGGATTGGGCTGAGCGTGGTTCATGAATCGATTGTTTTTGTTTCGTTAGTTTCAGTTTTCGAAGTTCAATTGGACAACAGGTGTAAACTATGGCGAAAACCCGGTTAATTTGACAAGCCTAGATTATGTAGCGAATAAAAGCACAAAATCTATTCACGAAAGGTATGAAAATATAACCTAGGGCAAGGATTGAAGAAAGCTGTATATAATGGAATGGGCTTGTTCTAATTGCTCAAGATGAATCCATTCTTGATCTGCATGTGCTTGATCAATATTTCCCGGGCCAAAAACCACGGCCGGAGTTCCTCCCATTGCGATTGGGGATGCGTCCGTAAAATAGGGGACTCCTTGAGTCTTACTTTTATTTGCACAAGTAAGTAAATGTTGGACGAAGGGAAGACTGGGGTCTGTCTGCAGAGGCGGGCATGGTACAGTTCTGGAAATTTTCACTTTGGGAGCAGCGTGACCAAGCCCACCAAATAGGGAATTAAGCTCCTTGATCACGGAATCTTCAGTTTCTCCGGGAATGGTTCTTCTATCCAGTTCCACTTGACAATAATTGGGCACAATATTGGGCTGGTTTCCCCCTTCAATTTTGCCAATGCTAAGAGTGGGGCTTCCCAGCAGTGAATGGTTACGGGATCTTAGATCTTTTTGATATTTATCACTGAGTAGATTCAAGGCTAAGCGCATATTTTCGATCGCATTCTCCCCTTTTTCCGGAGTAGAGCCATGGGCTGACTTGCCCGTGGTTTCCACCTGTATCCACAGGCTTCCTTTATGGGAAGAAACCACATCAAGCCCCGTGGGCTCTCCCACAATCGCCAAATCCCCGATGATTCCACTTTGGGCAAAGGCCCGTGATCCCGCCTGAGCAAATTCTTCATCCACTAATCCTACGAAGATAATTTCAGTCTCAGCCGGCCGGCTGGCTGAGCATGCTAAATCGAGCAATGCCTGAAAAAAGCAAGTAACGGATCCCTTAGTGTCACAGGCACCACGGCCATGTAATGTATTTTCAATAATTTGTGGAGTGAAGGACTCCCGGGGTGCGGGAACCACATCCAGGTGAGGCGCCAGGATGACCTTGTATTTGGTTTTCCCTAATGGAGGCAACCGAACCAGTAAATTTTCTCTTCCGGGTAAAACCTTTTGTCTTTCAGTCTCAAGTCCAGCTCTTTTGGAGAAATCCTCCAGTAAAGCGGTGACAGGCTCCTCCCCGCATCCAATACCCATGGTGTCCAATGAAGGGTTGATGCTGGGAATAGCGACGAGATCACCTAGGAGGTTAACCAATGAACTTGCTGGTTTCATGAGAGAAAATTCTCAGTAGGTAAGAAAGAAAGCAAGTCACAACCACGAGGTATAATCACGAGACTTAGTTTAACTATATGGGATATCTAAATCTCCTGTATATAAATATTACGAAAATCGATTTTCATATCCCGTTTACCGTGTAATTGGATACCGATGGGACCTTTATCGATTGCTTTTGGTGATGGGTAATCAACTATTTCCCTCCCTGCGAGTGTTACAATATATCGGGGTCCAATACACTTGATCGTCATATGATTCCAGTTTTTTTGCCTGAGTAAAGTTTCTACTCCCTCTGCATGCCTAGGGTATCCCAAACCGGGAATATAGGGAGAACCAGTCATGTCCCGTTTTAGTGACCCGGAGATTCCAATCTGGATTTGATCACTATTTCTAAGTTCGATCCCTGAGTCGATATTTCCTTCGATAAATTGAAATTCCAATGAACATCGAAAGTTATGGAAAGCTTTTTTGGTCCTTAAGACCGAGTGTTTTCTTTTTGGATCACTCCTTAATTTAAGTATTTTGTTTTCTACCTTGTACCAACCAATCACTTCGTTTCCTTCCGGGACTATGAAATGAGATAAATCGTTATTGGAAAGCAAATTAAGTGAATCATTTGAGTCTGCATACGCTTGGGACATGTAGATGAGAAAAAAGCCAAAACATCTAAATTCCGTTAATTTTGAAAAGAAAATATCTTTAGACATACTATTCATTACGCCAAATCTGTATGGATCGATAGGTCTGGGCAAGGGAAGATTTTATTACTCACCACTTGTTGATATTTTGGACATAAAAAACCAAAAATTATCTTAAGATTACCTCAATTACAAATTGACTTAGCTAACTAAAAAACCTAGCTAATAAATATGCATACTGTACATTATGCTAAGACACATCTTTCCAAATTACTGGAGCAGGTTGAGGACGGAAAAGAAATTGTTTTAGCCCGTGGTCGAAAACCAATTGCCCGGTTGATTGCATGTACGGGAACGGAAAAAATTTCCCGCCCTAAAATTGGTGAAACAACTTCTAAGGCACTGAAAATCAAGGAGAAAAGAGAGGTTGCTGGCAGGGTTGGAGATACTGTGGTTTATTTTTGATGAGGCTGTTGCTTGATACATTTACTTTTGTTTGGATGACCAGTGATCCTTTTAAATTGGGCCGTACTGCAAAAGAGGTACTCGATGATCCATCTAACCGATTCTTTCTAAGCGATGCATCGGTTCTGGAAATTTGTTTAAAATATAATGATGGAACCCTGGAGATGCCTGAGGCACCCCGTTCATGGATCAAAAAACAGTGCGATATCTGGCAGGTACATTCTTTAGGAATTACCAGGGAGCATAGTTTTCGCCTATCAGAGCTTCCTTATCATCACGATGATGCAATCGATCGTATTCTGGTTGCTACTGCTTTAGCGGAAGAATTACCAATTGTAACAGAAGACGAGAATATCAAAAAATATCCTGTAAGTGTAATTTGGTAAAATATTCTATATCAATGACCTACGCTAAGTTATTGGGAGAACCCTGCAATCTTT
>CALKMX010000053.1 GCA_938091675.1 uncultured Opitutales bacterium | reverse complement strand
CATTTAAATCGATCAGAACTTGATCCTAACTAACTGAATATCAATTATTAATAAAAATGAAATCTAAAACCCTAAAGTTGTTAAGTTTGGGCGCATCTCCTTGGAAGTTTATGCTTTTTGCGGTCATTCTTGCGTTCTCCAGTGCCATGCCCGTTCAC
The DNA here is from genome assembly GCA_938091675.1 of uncultured Opitutales bacterium. Classification (GTDB taxonomy): domain Bacteria; phylum Verrucomicrobiota; class Verrucomicrobiia; order Opitutales; family Seribacteraceae; genus Chordibacter. The sequence goes on along the minus strand of CALKMX010000053.1, from coordinate 8,969 downwards.
GCAGAAGATGCACCTGCGGAAGAGGAAGCAGGTCCCGTGGATGATTACATGGAACTCCTTGAAGCACAGGGTGATTATGCACCTGCCTATGACTTCTTCACCACTTCCATGCTGTGGACAGTGATTGCCGCGGCCCTGGTGTTTTTAATGCACCTTGGGTTTGCCACCCTTGAATCGGGCCTGTGCCAGAAAAAGAACACAGTAAACATTTTGTTCAAGAATGTGTTCATCATATCTATCGGTGTATTGACCTATGCGTTTTTTGGTTTCAACACCCATTATCCCGGAGATTTCAACGGATGGTTTAGCTGGGGTGGTATGATCGGAGATCTCAATGCAGACGGTGGAAACACCTGGGGTTACGGCGGCCTGGGTCTGGCGATGACCGGGTTTGGTGATTTTATCTTCCAGGCAATGTTTGCCGCCACCGGAGCCACAATTGTTTCCGGTGCAGTGGCCGAGCGGGTAAAACTCTCCTCTTTCATGGTATTCGCTGTCCTTTTTGTGGGCGTAGCTTATCCGGTGGCCGGTTCCTGGCACTGGGGCGGTGGAGTGCTTTCCGAGCTTGGGTTCAAAGACTTTGCAGGTTCCACTGTGGTTCACGCATTTGGTGGATTTGGTGCTTTGGCCTGTGTGATGGTCCTCGGACCACGACGTGGCAAATACACCGAGAATGGTATCAAGCCCATCCCAGCACACAATTTTCCTCTCGCTGCCATAGGTGTTTTTCTGCTGATGTTTGGCTGGTACGGATTCAACGGTGGATCGGTGCTCTCGGCTGAGCCTGGTGCTCTGGGGCTTGTTTTCACCACCACCACTTTGGCCGCTTGTGCTGGTGCATTGGGTGCGATGTTTACCTCCTGGTTCGCCTTGAAAAAGCCAGATCTTTCCATGGCATTGAACGGTATCCTTGCTGGTTTGGTGGGGATCACTGCCAATGCAGATGTGGTCTCGGTTGGCAGTGCCATCATCATTGGAGCAGTGGCTGGTATAATCGTGGTCTTTGCCATCACTTTTTTCGATAAGTCAAAAATCGATGATCCTGTTGGTGCGATCTCCGTTCACGGTGTGTGCGGCATCTGGGGTACACTTGCCTGTGCTATCTTTGCAGATTTCGATTTCATGGTACAACTCAAGGGTGCTCTGCTGGTGAGTGTTTTCGCATTTGTCTTTGCCTATATTGTGTTTACCGTACTAAAAGCAGTTATGGGAGTCCGTGTAAGCGAGGAAGAAGAAGAACGTGGGCTTGACATTACCGAGCACGGACAAGAAGCCTACACCAATTAACCTGTAGCTTCCCACCCACGATATATTAATCTCACACGAAAGAAATAATTATGAAATTAGTTAAAGCCGTCATCAAGCCATTCAAGCTTGAAGAAGTTAAGGACGCCTTGTCCGAAATCGGAGTAGAAGGCATGACCGTATCTGAGGTCAAAGGATTTGGCCGTCAAAAAGGACACACCGAAATCTACCGGGGCAGCGAGTACACCGTTGATTTCCTGCCCAAGGTAAAAATCGAGATCGGTGTTGCCGATGATTTGACCGATAAGGTAGTGGACGCCATTGTAGGTGCTGCCCAGACCGGAAAAATCGGGGACGGTAAGATTTTCATCCTTCCGATGGAAGAGTGCGTGCGCATTCGTACCGGAGAAAAAGGAGACGAGGCACTTTAATCAGTACTGAGTGATCAAAACAAACTCGATCCGGTAAGAAAAATTCCGACTCTTTTTTCTTACTCTTTTTAAATTAAGCCCGGTTCTTTACAGGACCGGGCTTTTTTGTTTATTTTTAAAAAGCAAAAAGGAAAAAATCTCCGGATAAAATTTTATTTGCTCAATCATTCCTTTTTTTCCTAGGTAGTAGGGGTAGTCATTCAGGCAGTAATTCACGAACCATTATATAATTCCATGATTTCAAGATACCTACTTCTCCTTATGAGTCTTGGGCTAGCCCCATTCTTATTCGCTCAAGATATTGACCCCTCCGTTACGGGTTCCGGTGATGCCACCATAGAGGCTGCCGAAATACCCGCTGAAGCAGCTGAGGAGGAAGCCACGCTCGACAGCGGAAATACCGCGTGGATGCTCACCGCCACTGCCCTTGTTCTTTTCATGACCCTTCCCGGGCTTGCTCTTTTCTATGGCGGGTTGGTCCAGTCCAAGAATGTTCTCTCCGTACTGATGCATTGCTTTGCGATTGCCTGCCTTGCTTCCATTATCTGGTTTGCAGTTGGATACAGTCTATCGCTCACCCCGGGCAGTGGAAAAGACTGGATTGGCGGACAGGATGCATTCTTTCTGCAACACCTGACTGCGGATTCCTTAAATGGGGACCATCCGGAGACTGTCTGGATTATGTTCCAGATGACTTTTGCCATCATAACCCCTGCCCTGATTGTAGGAGCGTTTGTGGAAAGAATTAAATTTTCCGCGGTTCTTTTATTCAGCGGTCTTTGGCTGGTGGTGGTTTATTGTCCGGTATGTTACTGGGTTTGGGGTGGTGGCTGGCTTGCGGAGCGCGGGGTGATAGACTTTGCCGGTGGTATCGTGGTTCACGCCACCGCTGGTGCATCTGCTCTGACTTTGGCCGCCATGCTTGGCAGAAGGCACGGATTTCCGAGGAACCTGAAACCCCCGCACAATCCCGGCATGGTGATGACGGGAGCGGCCATGCTCTGGGTCGGATGGTTTGGTTTTAACGCCGGCAGTGCTGCTGCCGCAGATACCAGTGCAGGCATGGCCATGCTGGTCACTCATTTATCGGCCGCAACTGCCAGTTTAGTCTGGATGCTGGTGGAATGGCGTAAGACAGGAAAACCTGGCTTGGTCGGGATCGTAACCGGCATGGTTGCGGGACTTGCCACCATTACCCCGGCTTCGGGAAGTGTCGGCCCCTTGGGAGCAATCATTATCGGGGCATCAGCCGGGATTATCTGTTACTACGCCTGTGCATTTGTCAAAGATAAGCTTGGAATTGATGATTCCCTCGATGTAGCCGCCGTGCATGGAGTGGGCGGAATCCTGGGTACCCTGCTGGTTTCCTATCTCGGCTGGAAAGGTGAGCTTGGCGGGCTGGGTATCAACCATGAAACATGGCAGGATCAGATGGTGATACAGGCACAGGGATGCCTTGCTGCGGTTGCCCTTTCCGTGGTGGCCACCTACATCATCGTAAAAGTGATTTCCATGCTTACTTCGGGCATTCGCGTTTCCGATGATGACGAAACAAAGGGGCTTGACCAAGCGTCTCATGGAGAGAATGGTTACTCGCTCAGTTAATCTATTTTTCACCCTAACAACATAAATATTTTTCACCTATGAAACTCATCAAATCCATTATTAAACCTTTTAAACTCGAAGATGTTAAGGACGCGCTGTCGGAAATTGGAATCGAAGGCATGACCGTGATTGAAGCCAAAGGATTTGGACGTCAAAAAGGTCACACCGAAATTTACCGTGGCAGTGAATACACCATCGATTTTCTCCCCAAAGTGGTGATCGAAGTGGCGGTTCCCGATGACATTGCCGACAAAGTTATTGAAACCATTGTTAAAGCCGCAAAAACTGAAAAAATTGGGGACGGTAAAATCTTTGTTATCCCGGTCGAACAAGCGATCCGTATACGGACTGGAGAACAGGGCGAGGTTGCCCTCTAATTTTTTCAACTCCCAACTTTAAATCAAAGGCTTTTGGGCAGGTTGCCCAGAAGCCTTTTTTTTATGTTCAGAGCAATCCGTCCAATGTCCAGATGAGCCAGGCGACGGTGGCATAGACCGGAAAGGCCATAAACTGTTTAAACGACTCCATCCACATGCCCGGCTTGGGTAGCCTTTCGAGCCAGGCAGGAAAACTGGCAAGCAGGAGATAGGGAGTCGATAGCCCAAGTGCGATTGCGGTAAATATGGCAAAGGAAGGCAGGGCAGGCATGGTAAGGGCCGCTCCCACCGCAACCCCGAGAAAAGGAGCCATACAGGGGGTCGCAACCACGGTGGCCAATACACCAGAGAAGAAACTACCCGATAAACCCGGCTTGCGGGAAAATTCCGCCCCTAGCCCCGTCATCGACAGGCCAATCTCAAAGACCCCACTCAGGCTCAGGCCAAAAAGGAAAAGCAAAATGGCCAGTACCAACACAAAGGCCGGTTCCTGCAGTTGAAAGCCCCAGCCGAGGTTTTGCTCCAATCCGTCACGCAAGACCAGAAGAACGCCAACCAATACCCAAAAAGACAGCACCACTCCGAGAGTAAATACCCATCCATGGCGGGAAATCAGGCTGCGGTCTTCCCCCGCTTGTTTGACAAAGCCCATAATTTTCAGCCCGATCACCGGAAATACACAGGGCATGAGGTTGAGGATCAATCCGCCCAGCCATGCCAGACCAAGCAGAGCAATAAAATGGTTCTCTTCGCCCGACGGACCGTCCATCATCTGTTCTTCGGTGATCACTCTGACCAGTTGATTGGCTGAAAGAATCTCGGGCAAATGAATGGGCTCTGTTTTTTTGCCAACCTGAGCCGCCGGATAGTATACATTGAAGGGTACACCCTCCCTGCCATATGATTGTAAAGATTTGAGAATGTCCGCACTTTTTTTTGTCCAATCAGCCCGGAGCAAATGTACATTTTGTTCAACCAGGGCATCCCTGACCTCTCCATCGTTATACACACGTTTATTGACCTGGCAGGAGAGACACCATTTCGCGGTGTAGTCGATGTAGACCGCCTCTCCCTTGGCCAATAAATCATCCTGCAATGGCTGGGACCAGGGCTGCCATCCCAGGGAGCCTGCAGAGGAAGAGGGGGCCGTTGGATATGCCATCCATACCCCGCTTAAAAGACTGATCAGGCCCAAAACCTGCCAACCGCGTACTGATGCCAGGGGCTGTCGGGACCTTCCGTATGCCCAGGCGGCCAGGGAGATCAACACAAGACCGAGCAGAATATGCAATAACCGATCATCATTTCCCGGTAAAAGTTCATGAGGGGGCAGGAAAGATCGCCCTGCATTCATTTCATTGACCTGCAAGGGAACAGAAAGTTTCCATGAGTCTGTCATTTCAGGATGAATCAAAACTCCATCGATTGAACCGGGCATTCCGCCCTCCTCCTCGGAATAGTCCCATGCTATTTCGAGGGTGCCCGTTTGGGGAAGAAAAGAAAAGCTTTGCGGATCCGGTAAAATTGAGGGGCTGTCCGGGAAAAAGGAGAACTGGCTTCCTGCTATCGATGAAAAGTGCGGGGTTTGTAAAAGGAGCCTACCGCTCTTTTCGTTCGATGTTACCCGGGTGGTAACACCCTCTGGCATGTTTTGGGGAAGCCTACTTCGTGCCTTCTTGATCAAGGATGCATTACGGGGAATAAGTTGCGTTCTGTCCGCTCCCTTAACCGTAACAGAAAACGGGAACTCATAAGGCAGGCAGGTGGATTCATTGCAGATCAGTGCCTCAAAGGATCCATGAAGTTCTATTTTATTCTCAATTCCCGTTGGAGCCACCAACCGGGCAAGCAAAGTGAAGTTATTTTCCAAGGCATAACCGCTCATGCCCTCGTATTCATAAAGGTAGGGAGGCGGGAATTCGAGAGGGTCTGCGTGCCACCCATCCGGTAATTTCCAGCGAACCGTGGTTGGATAACCCGAGCCCCCTGCATTCTTCCAATAAATGTGCCAATGGGGAGACAGGGAAATTCTCAGCCCCACCCAGAGCTCAGAAAGAGGTGAAACTGCGGAACTGTCCGCAAATATTTCTAGATCAATTAAATTTTCTGCCTTGGGCTGCTGAGCGGACAAAGAGGATGCTCCCAGCAATACGAGGAGAAAAAAGAAGCATCGGTAATAACCCGCCAGCATCGCAAGCAGAGCAAGAATTAAGGGAGCTGGTTGAAGCTACCCCGGGTACTTTCGCAAAACTCCTGCATCGAGTTTTCCAGAGCGGACGGCCATTTTATATGCTCTGGCAAAGTCTGGAAAATATGGACGCGCGGGATTTTGGAAATGCCCATTTCTAAACCTGCCAGAAAGTTATCAAACACTTTATTCCAGGGAATGGAAAATTTCCTAGAGACCAATTCCGGTTGCATCGCGTCCAAGGACAAACGCCTCAGGGCGATCTCTTCTATCTCTTCCTGATTATCTGGCAAATTACGCTCGCTCTGCAAGGCAACCAGCCAAATGCCTGCCGTTTTACGAATCAGTGAACTTAGGCCATCGCCTACCCCCGCGGCCTGTGGACTGCTCAAGGAGTTAGCCGACTGGGATATACCCAGCCCGTTGTAATCGTTTTTAGAAACCTCCTCAGGCGAAAAATCCGGCATATTACCGGCGAGGAAAAAGACCACATCCGGGTCGTAACTCACCGCAGTGGCCAAGCCATACCAGGGACCGATCACACCGGGCAGAACCTGGGCGTAGAGAAGTTCCTTGGGGTAGAACTGATTTCTTCCCTCCTTAAGTAAATCAGGGGTGGTGCCCAGACTCGTGATCCATTCGGTTGCATAGCGCTTATTTTCATCATTTGCACGGAGAATGGTTTTTCCCAACGCATGTGCTTCTCTCAGGTTCCAGCAAAGGACCAGGTTGAAGTAGGAGTTTGCGGAAAGCTTGGTCAAAGACTCAAGCACGGCCAGTTTCATTCTTTCAAAACGGTTGGAAGCGTAGGGACCTTTTAACTGGTAGGAACCGACATCCAAAACATAGACAACATGCTTAGCCTCATATGTCTGCTCGAGGAATTCCACCCGGTTTTCCAGGTCAAAACTCGATGGTGGCCCAGGCATTTTAAGGGCGGGCGCGAGCATTTCTTCAAGATTGGGCAGTGAATTCTTGGCCAGTTCTGGGCTCTGCAAACCCTTCTCTCCCTGCTCTCCGGTATCTTTGCCGAACTTGTCCACCTGTTCGATCAATGATTCCAGATCGGACGGAGCATCAAGAGGCTCACCGTCCACACTTTCATTGCGTTCCGCAATGGAAATTTCTGCAATCGTGGAATGCCCCGAAGGCTCGGTTTGATTGACTGACAAATACCAAACTCCCCATACAATAGCGGCAGCCAGATTGGTGAATATGCTCAGAATCAGGAAAAGCTTAACATACCAGGGCACATATTTTACCGTTCGGGTACGGGGAGAGCGGCTGGGGCGCGAAGATGCCTTCTCATAAATCTTTCCCCCATTCTTGATCAAATGATCATGCCAGGACTGGAACTGTTCCTCGGAGATGCCGTATTTTTTGCACTGTTCCTCTTTAGGTACTCCACGAATGATGGACTCCAGTACAATCCTGAGCTTTTGCTCTCCCGTAAACTCCGCCGGCATGTTTATTCTCCTAGCAAAGCATGCACTGACGTGCAACCGCCAATGCGCTAATTGCCGCGGTTTCGACCCGCAAGGCATGGGTCCCCAAAGTAAAGAATGAGAATCCTTGGACACGGGCACTTTCCTCCTCCTCTTCAGACCACCCACCTTCCGGGCCGATGAAGATAGAAAGGGATGAAACTCCGGATTTTGGGGATAATGGGATTGAATCATCCCGTAAACTACCCATCCAACAATCCTCGCCTTCCTCGACCTGGGTTACTTTATTGGTAAAAGGGATTGGATCCTCCAAGTTGGGCATCCACGGATTGCCCGACTGCTTACAGGCCTCCCTGGCAATCTTTATCCAGCGTTCTTTTTTCTCGTCCAATTTTGCCATGGTAAATGCCCCCTCCGTTCTTTCGGTAATGAGCGGGGTTAGACGGGCAACGCCCAACTCAGTCAGGGGGCGGATCAATTCTTCCCACTTATTTCCCTTGCCCAGGGCAACCGCCATGCGGATGGAACAAGGATTAGGGGAATCGTGCACGAGCTTTAAGACACGAACCGTTACCTTTGACCGGTTACTCTCGAGGCAGACTGAGGGAAAGCTCCCCCCCTTCCCGTCCAGCAATTCCAGGCTATCCCCATTTTGCAGACGAAGGACCCGGGAGAGATGAATTGCCTCCTTATCAGGCAGGGTGATTTCCTCCCCCACTTCCGTGGGAGAATGTTCTGCAAATGCCCGAATAAAGCGTGTCATTGAGATTAAAGTAGGAAAAAAACGGCTTGCTTGGCAACTCCACACCATGCGAGGGATGGAACTATGTATTCTGTAAGTTTTCCAGCGGCATGCGCATAAGCGGGGGGAAAGCCCGGGGTATTCCCCTGCGGGTTGACAAAAAGGGGGATGTCCGGCCCGCCACGGAGAACACGCGCGAGCGTCTCTTTTCTTCCATCGTTCATTCTGTGCAAAATGCATCTACTCTGGATCTTTTCGCGGGATCGGGTGCGTATGGACTGGAGTCGCTCAGTCGAGGTGCGAAAAGTTCGACCTTCGTGGAAAAAAACCGATCGGTCTTCAACCATCTAAAAATCAACCTCGCTGCCGTTCTCAAAAGCGCAAATTTAAAAGGAGAGACCGGACGGTTGGTCCATCGAGATGTGGTTGATTTTGTAAGGATTAAACCGGAACAACCCTATGATTTAATCTTTATCGATCCTCCCTACTCTGAAATTGAAAAGTTGTGCCCTAAAATTTTCGGTCTGCTTCTCAGTAACCAGTATCTTTCTGCTGATGGCCTGGTTATTCTGGAAACTCCCGGCGAATTAAAAATTGAATTTGCTGGCTGGAAAACACTACGGGTATTGGGTAAAGAAAAACGGGGATCTCCCGTACACCGGTGCTACGCCCCGCTCCCTCCTAGTTCAGACCAGTAATTAGAGGAAAGAAAGCCAACTGAGGCCACCATGGCGGTTTCCACCCGCAATATCCTTTTCCCCAGGTGGCACAGATCGAAGCCATGACCGCGAAGGGTTTTTCGCTCCTTATCGGACCATCCACGCTCCGGTCCTATTGCCAGTAGCACCCGCTGCCCCTTAGGCAACTGGACCGAAGATAAGGAACGGGGTGCTTCATAAATATCAAGGGCTAAACGAATCGCGGGATTGGACTGGA